>CACZKM010000050.1 GCA_902781745.1 Oscillospiraceae bacterium | reverse complement strand
ATTGAACGGCTTTCTTCGCCGCACATCCGTGCGGCGGCCATGGGCATAGCCCATGGGAATAAAAACATATGAAATGTTTTTATCAAGAAATAGTATAATCATATTCTATCACAACGGGGCGGGGGAGACAAGGCGATTTCCCCTTGCAAAACCCGCCGGGCTCTGCTACAATCAGGAATCACGGATATGAGATGGCGTCCCCCATGCCTGCTGTGGGGGGACGCCATGGAAAAAGGAGACAGAGCATGACCATCCAGTACAAGACCAAGGGCGTCTGCTCCAAGCAGATGAACGTGAAGGTGGACGACGACGGCGTCGTCCAGTCCGTAGAGATCGTGGGCGGCTGCCACGGCAACGGCCAGGGCGTGGCCCGGCTGGTGGAGGGCATGAGAGCCGAGGACGCCATCCAGAAGATGGCGGGCATCAAGTGCGCCTACAAGCAGACCTCCTGCCCCGACCAGCTCTCCAAGGCGCTGACCATCGCCCTCAATGAGCAGGAGAAGCGGAAGAACGCGTGATTGGAGCCGGAAGGGCGAGAGGGACGGAACGGAGCCTCTCGGTCACTTCCATTGCCAGCGCGATATGGACAGAACGGAGCCCTCTCCGTCACGGCGAAGCCGTGACGGAGAGGGCTCCGTTGCGCACTCATCGCGTTAACAAAGAGGCGAAACGCCCAATATCCCAGGTGGTTCATCCCCCCAGCGCCCCAAACACCAGCTTCCCGGACTCCGACAGATCCGCCGCCGTCCAGGCCCGGGTGGCCGGGGTGCCCGGCTTCAGAGCCGCCGAGCTCTCGTCCTTGTCGCACAGGGACCAGTTGCACCAGCTAATCCCCCGGGCGTCCAGGTAGTCAAGCCAGGCCTTGGTCTCCGCCGGGAAGACCCCGCCGCCGCCGTCGGCCCGGCTGGTCCCCCACTCGGAGACAAAGACCGGGAGACCCTGGGCCTGGGCCTGGGTGATCCGGTCCCGGAGCCACTGGCCGTGGGTGCCGGCGTAGAAGTGGAGGGTGTACATCAGATTGTCCCCCGCCACCGGGTCTGCCGCCGCCAGGTGGATGTCCTGGCTCCAGGTGGGGCTGCCGATGAGGATCACCGACCGGGGAGAATTGGCCCGGATGGCCTTCACCACCGCCTGGGCGTAGGGCTTCACGTCCCCGGACCAGGAGACCGCCCCGTTGGGCTCGTTGCAGATCTCATAGAGGACCGCCGGGGAATGGGCGTACCGCTTGGACATTTCCGCAAAGAAGGCCACGGCCTGGGCCTGGTTGGTCCGGGGGTTGCCGTCGGAGAGGATGTGCCAGTCGATGATCACGTAGAGGTCGGCCTCGATGGCGGCGTCCACCGCGGCGATCACCTTGGCCTTCATGGCGGCGGGCTGGCTGAGGTAGCCCCCCTCCCCGGTGTACATGGCCACCCGGAAGACGTTGGCCCCGAAGGCGGCGGTGTTGCGGATGGCCTGGGGGGAGGCGAACGGCCCGTACCACTGCATCCCGTGGCTGCTCATGCCCCGGAGGACCAGGGGCCTGCCCGCCTCGCTGCAGAGCTGGGTGCCCTCCACCCGGAGCCAACCGTTTTCCGTCACCCCGCCCCGGACGGTCTCCCCGGGGGCGGGGACCGGCGTGGGCTGGACCGGCCGGGTCTGGCCCCGGGCGCTCTCGTCCCCCGCCCGGAGGAAGAGGGCGCAGGCCTCCGCCCGGCTGAGGTGGGAGCGGGGATTGAAGTTCCCCTTGTCGTCCCCGTTGACGATCCCCACGGCGTAGGCCGCCAGAACGGCCTCATAGTACCGCCCGTCCAGGGAGGAGAAGTCCGCCATCTTGGCGGATTCCGTGTTGTAGTCTCCCCGGGCCTGGGGCAGGAGGGCCTTCATGAGGATCTTCACCGCGAGCTGCCGGGGGATGGGGTCGTTGAAGGTCTCCCCGGTGGGAGGGATCTCGTCCCAGTCGTACCACCCGGCCTCCAGGGCGGCCTGGAGGGTCCCGACGGCCCAGTGGCCGGTCTGCCCCTCGGCGGGGGAGAGCCCCGCCATCCGGGCGGTGACGGCGACGAACTCCGCCCTGGTGATGATCCCTTTGGGCCGGAAGGCGCCGTCGGGGTAGCCCGACAGGGCCCCCCGGGCCTCCATGGCGGTGACGGGCTGATAGAACCAGTCCGAGGGCTTCACATCGGAAAAGGCCGCCCGGGCCCCCGAGGGGAGGACCGCCAGCAGGAGGACCAGGACCAGGGCCAGGGCGGGAAGACGCAGCTTCATGGGGGTGCCTCGCTTTCTATCATACTAATTATCGATTAAAATGTTTTTAAACATTTTAATCGATAATTAGTATTATAACGGACTCTTCCCCCCAAGGCAACCCTTTCCTTTGACATTCTGCCGGAAGGATGGTATGATAAACTATCCTTGAATACAAACAGCCGTATGATACCGGAAAAAATTTTGACCGCGGGAGGACGCCGCCATGCGTATGAGAAGAAAAAAGAACCTGGGCCCCCGGATGGAGCGCTGCGCCGCCTGGCAGATCAGGGAGCCGGAGACCCTGCGGGGGAGCTGGCGGTCCCTGCTGCCCGGGGCGGCGGAGCTCCGGCTGGAGCTGGGCTGCGGCAAGGGCCGCTTCACCTGTCAGACCGCTGCGGCGGAGCCCGAGGTCCTCTTTGTGGCGGTGGAGCGGGTCCCCGACGCCATGGTCATGGCCATGGAGCGGGCCCGGGACATGGACCTGAAAAACGTTTTTTTCATCGACGCCGACGCCGCCCGGCTGCCGGAGTTCTTCGCCCCTGACGAGGTGGACCGGCTGTACATCAACTTCTGCGACCCCTGGCCCACCAAGCGCCACGCCAAGCGCCGGCTGACCCACCGGAACTTCCTGCTGCTTTACCGCCAGGTCCTCAAGGACGGGGGGGAGATCCACTTTAAGACCGACAATGCCCCCCTCTTCGAGTTCTCCCTGCCGGAGTTTGCCGCCGGGGGCTTCCCCACGAGGGAGGTCACCCGGGACCTTCACGGCCAGGGGGTCCGGGGGATCATGACCGACTACGAGGCCAAGTTCCATGAGCTGGGCACGAAAATCAACCGCTGCGTGGCGGTGAAGGACGTCCTCCCGCCCCAGCCGGAGCCGGAGGGACCGGAGACCGGGGCGGACACAGACGAAGAAGCACAGCCCTAACAAATACATCCCTAACAAACACAGCGCCCCATCCCAAGCGGATGAGGCGCTGTTTTCGTGTAAAATCAGCTCATCAGTTCATGAGTGGGACCGTCCGGTGGTCTCCTGGGGCTCGTCGTACTCGTCGCTGTCCTCCTCCTCGTCGCCGTACCGGTCGTAATCCGCCAGCTCCTCCATGTCGGCGTACCACCGGGAGTCGGCGTGGTGCCAGAAGAGGAGGGGGTGGAAGGGGTCCGCCGGGTCGTGGCCGTCGGGGTGGGCCATGGCGTAGTTCCGGCAGCGGGTGCGGTCTAAGAGGGTCAGGGCGATGACCAGGATGAGGATCCACCAGATGTTGGTCATCAGGGTGAAGATGATCCCCAGGAACACGTCCCGGAGGGTGGCGTGCTGGATGGTCTGGCCGATCTGGTCGGAGTCCTCCGCCGGGGGCACGTTGGCCTGGAACCACTCCTGGAGGGCGTCAAAGAGGAGGACCACCCGCCGGTTGCTGGTGACGGCGAAGAAGTCAGGGCTCAACTGGGACCGGAAGAGATCCTGGAGCTCGGTGTTCATCTCCACATAGGGCTGGAGGCCGGGGCCGTAGACCACGTACCAGTCCTGGGTGTCGCTGTCCAGCAGGAGGAGCATATCCCGCCCCCCCAGGGTGATCTTCTCCGCCTCGTCCCGGGCATAGGTCTCGATGTCCTTGCCGTTGAGATAGCTGACGGTATGGATGGCCACCAGGCTGTTGTAGGTGGTGTCCAGGGACAGGTTCCGGCGGGCGATGGTGTCGGCGGTCTCCATGGTGAAGAAGCCGGCCTCGTCGTCCATCCAGCCCAGATAGTAATTCAGGTCGCTCTCCCCCGCCCGGTGGTGCTCGGCGGAGGAGGTCTCCTCCCCGTCGTCCGCCGGGGGCTCATAGACCCGGCTGTAGCCCCAGACGCAGCACAGCAGGATGACCGCCGCGCAGAGGACCACAGCCACGGGGAACCGTTTAAAAATCGTCATACAGACCTCCATGCGCCCGGGGCGCAAGCAGAAATCAGGGTATCGTCGCAGGTCAGTGGCCGCTCAGCCCCGACCGGGCCAGCTCGGCCTCGGTCCGGGCCATGTCGGCGGAGATGTCCAGGACCTCTCCCCGGTACAGGGCGTTGAGCTGCCGGTGGAAGGCCGCCACCATGGCGTCCAGCACCGCCCGGGCCCGGGCGGGGTCCTCCCGCTTCACGCAGCCGTGGAGGAGCTTGATGGTCCGGGGCAGGTAGTAGATCATGAACCGCTGGACCTGGGGCAGGCCCCGCCGGTCGGCGATGACCCGGTCCATGATCTGGAGGGCGGAGAGCTCTAACTGGTCCAGCTGCCGGGACACGGTGCTGTCTCCCAGGGACTGGTTCAGCCGGCGCATGGCCAGGATGGCCCGGTCCTTCTCCTCCATGAGGGCCGCCACCTCCGGGTCGATGGAGGGGGCGTCGGGGTCCTTCCAGAAGTCCGGCGAGGGCTCCTGCCAGGCGTCGTAATCGGGCTCGGGCGCGGGAATCGGCTCCGGCTTCGGGACAGGCTTGGGCGCCGGCACAGGGGCGGGCTCCGGTTTGGGCTCGGGCTTCGGTTCCGGCGCAGGGATCGGCTCCGGTACGGGCACGGGTTCCGGTACGGGCTTCGGCACGGGCTCGGGTTTGGGTTCGGGCTCTGGCTTCGGCGCGGGCTTGGGCTCGGGTTTGGGCTCGGGTTTGGGCTCGGGTTTGGGCTCGGGTTCGGGTTCGGGCTTCGGCGCGGGCTTGGGCTCGGGTTTGGGTTCGGGCTTCGGCTCCGGCTTTGGTTCGGGCTTGGGCTCGGGTTTCGGTTCCGGCTTCGGTTCCGGTTTAGGTTCAGGCTTCGGCTCCGGCTTAGGTTCGGGTTTCGGCTCCGGCTTTGCTTCCGGTTTCGGTTCCGGCTTGGACGCCGGGTTCAGCTCCGGCTTCGGCTCGGGTTTCGGCTCCGGCTGGGGCTCCGATTTGGCCTCCGCCGGGGCGGGTCCCTTCCCGGCCTTGTGGGGGAAGAGGTAGTTGCCGTTCTCGTCCACCGGCACGTCCAGGGTGGGCCAGATGGCCTTGGCGACGATGAAGACCACCACGGACAGCAGGATCGCCGTCACATAGTCCGAGGCCCGGTACAGGGGGTGGACCAGGGTGAAGATCAGCCAGAAGGCGGCAACGGCATAGACCGGCCACACCGGACGATACTTTTTGTAAGACTGCAACGGCGACGCCTCCTTTCGCGGCGGGATTAGCATATTCAAAAGAGGGAGCTGTCATACTCCAATGCCATGCCTCGCATAGAGTTTCACTCTATTCTACCGTCCTCGACAGGTGATGTCAAGATTGACAGCGGGGAAAAAGACGGATACAATAGAGAAACTCTCCCAATCATACCCGCCTGTCCAGCAGCGGACAGGGAAAGGAAGGTTACAAATATGGTTAAAATCGCACCCTCTATCCTCTCCGCCGATTTCGCAGACCTGGGCGGGGAGATCCGGCGGGTGGACACCGCCGACTGGCTCCACGTGGATGTGATGGACGGGATGTTCGTCTCCAACATCACCATCGGCCCCCCGGTGGTCAAGTCCCTGCGGAAGGCCACGGACATGTTCCTGGACGTCCATCTCATGATCGAGAAGCCCGTGCGGTACATCGACGCCTTTGCCGACGCCGGGGCGGACCTGATCTCCGTCCATCTGGAGTCCGATATGCCCCCCGGCATCCGGGCGGCCCTGGAGGCCATGGACCGGAAGGGGGTCAAGAAGGGGATCGTCCTGCGGCCCATCACCGCCGCCGAGGCGGTGCTGCCTTATATCAAGGACGTGGACCTCATCCTGTGCATGACCGTGGAGCCCGGCTTCGGGGGCCAGAAGTTCATGGAGGATATGCTCCCCAAGATCGCGGCGGTGCGGAAGTACATTGAGGCATACAACCCCGCCTGTCACCTGGAGGTGGACGGGGGCATCGGCCCCGCCACCTGCCATCTGGCGGCTCAGGCCGGGGCGGACGTGCTGGTGGCGGGCAGCGCCATCTACGGGGCGGAGGACCCCCGGGCGGTCATCGCCGCCATGCGGGGTGCGTGATGGAATACTTCCCCCCTGCCCTGGAAAAGCTGGTGGAGCAGTTCGCCCGGCTCCCCGGCATCGGCCATAAGACCGCCCAGCGGCTGGCCTTCTTCACCCTCTCCCTCCCCGAGGAGGAGGTGGAGACCTTCGCCTCCTCCATCTGGGAGGCCAAGAAGAGCATTTCCCTGTGCCCCGTGTGCCAGAACCTCACCGAGGGGGAGGGCCCCTGCGCCATCTGCGCCAGCGAGAAGCGGGACGGCGGCGTGGTCTGCGTGGTGGCCGACCCCAAGGACGTCATCGCCCTGGAGCGGGCCCGGGAGTACCGTGGGAAATACCACGTCCTCCACGGGGTCCTGTCCCCCATGAACGGGGTGGGCCCCGACGACCTGTACATCAAGTCCCTTCTGGAGCGGGTGGCCCAGGGGGAGATCCGCGAGATCATCATGGCCACCAACCCCGACACCGAGGGGGAGGCCACCGCCATGTACCTCTCCCGGATGCTCAAGCCCTTCGGGGTGAAGGTCACCCGCCTGGCCTACGGCGTCCCTGTAGGCGGCCACCTGGAATACGCCGACGACGCTACCCTGATGCGGGCGCTGGAGGGGCGAAGAGAGATGTAGGATACAAAGACCGCCCAGCCAAAGCCGGGCGGTCTTTGTTGCATATTCTGTAGAATCGTGCTATCATGAGGACACTGTACGGCGGCCTGAGGCCGCCGGTCTGTGGCGGTCAGCCCCTTTTTCACTACATGATAGGGGGCGAAAGCCTTCTTTTGCCCCCTGAAAGGGGGGATCGGCCTATGATCACGCTGAGCTTTTCGGACGTCTGTCTGTTTGCCACGGCGGTCATCGACTTGGTGGCCCTGATCTGGCTCATAAAGAAGAAATAACCGCCCGGCAGCACCCGAGCGGCTATTCTTTGAATAAAAAATAACCAAACGTGGGCTGACCGTATCAGCCAGCGCCTCACTGCCTACAGTATACCCGAAGCGGTCCCCCTTGTCAAGGGGACCGCTTTTGGTTTGTCCAAAGGGGATGCGGGTTTGTCCAAGGAGAGGGTCACCCCAGCTCCTCCACCACCGACAGGAAGAGAGGCTGGCTGATCTGGCTGTTCCACAGGCAGCACAGGAAGGGCCGGTCGAAGGTCAGCTCCAGGGGCTCCTCGGGGTTAAAGGCGGTGGTGGCCACGATGGCTCCGGTGACCGCCGCAGCCTCGGTGCCCTTTTCGTCCACCCGGAGGCAGGTCTTCTGGATCACCGAGGACAGGGCCAGGTCTCCCTTGGCGCTCTTGCCCATGGGGGAGAAGTCCCCGCCGGCGAAGGCCGCCGTGAGGCCCAGGTCCTTCAGGGGGCCGGTCAGGTCATAGGTCCCCTCCAGGGTGAACTTGGGCAGGGACAGGCGGACGTAGGCATCGGCGGCGTTGCCCAGCAGGGCGTCGAAGTTCTCCCCCGCCAGACGCTCGGGGCTGGTCCCGTCCTTGGGCAGGAGGGCGATCATCCACCAGCCGTTGTTGGTGGGATAGTCCCCGCTGGGGTCCGCCCCCTGGGGGAGCTCCAAAGGACCGCCCTTGTAAGGCAGGGCCACCCCCACGCAGGTGTCGGTGCGGATGTACTGGGTCCCCCGGCGGGTGCTGTGCAGGAAGGGGACCTGGACCTCCTTGCCGCTCCCGTTGCGGAAGGTCTGATCATGGGTGCTGTTGGGGTCGAAGGGGAAGGTCCAGTCCCCCTTGAAGTACAGGGCGTTGAGGACCACCGCCGCCGCCTCGTCGGGGAGGGGCTGGTCCAGGATGGACTGGATGAGGCCGTGGGTCTTCTCCGCCACCCAGCGGTTGACGGCCTGGACCCCGCTCTGGGCGGTGAGGGCCACGGTCCTGCCCTGGGCGTCAAAGTCCTTGGCCACGGTGTTCAGGTAGTTGCCGTCGGGGGTGACCGACAGGTCGAACCAGATGCTGTTGGCCACCTCCACCGTGGGGCCGCCCTCCGTGGACTGCAGGGCCTGGTTCCAGGCGGCGAAGTCCGCCCCGGCCAGGAGCCTGTCCAGTTGGGCCCGGGTCTCCCCCTCCGCCCCGGCCCGGAGGAGCCCCAGGGCGTACCGGGCGGAGACGGGAGAGAGGGTCTTGTTGGGCTTGTCGCTTGTCACGGCGGCGAAGAAGTCGGCGTTGAAGCTCCCGGCCTGCCCCGCCCCGTCCCGGAGGAAGCCTTCGGCCTGCCGGGCCAGCCGTCCGTTCATCACCAGGGCCTCCTGGCCGGTGAGGGTCCCCCGGGGGTGGAACAGGGCCCCGCCGGCCCCGTCGGGCTTGCCCTGGATGATCCCCAGGTTGGCCATGAGGGCCGCGCCCTCCTTCGCCCAGGGGGAGATGCGGTCCGTGTCGGTCATGTTGACGAAGCTGGTGCCGCACAGCCCGGGCAGGGGGACGGCGGCCTGGGTGAGGATCCGCTGGAGGATGGTGGCGGCCTGCTCCCGGGTGAGGGTCCCGTCGGGGTCGAACTTCCCGTTGCCCACCCCCTCGATGAGCCCCCGGCGGTAGGCCGCGGTGACGGCCTCGTCGTCCACATCGGTGAAGGGGCCCTGCCGCCCCTCAGGGTAGACGGCCTCCCGCTCCATGACCACGGCGCCGGGGTTCAGAGCCAGCAGTTGGTCATACAGGGCCACCGCCGCAGCGGCGTACTCCTGCCGGGTGATGGGCTTTGTCAGGTCGCTGTTTTCCAGGGCCGCGGGGATGAGGGCGGCTTCCTCCGCCTGGGCCAGCTCGGTTTCGGCCCACTCCGACGCCTGGTAGGCGGGGCCCTTCTCCAGAAGCCGCCGGGCGGTCTGCCGGAGGGGAGAGCCCCCCGCCGCCAGGGCGGTCACCGAGGCCAGCACCGAGGCGGCCAGTATGATGCAGAGGATGCGTTTCATGGTCCTCGCTCCTTTCGTGATGGGTCTGTACGGGGTATGACGGAGAGACGGGGCAAAAAGTTCCCTCTCCCGCCTCTGTTTTTTCGAAAACAGGATACCATATCCGCCGGCGGCTTGCAACGGCGAACCGAAGACACTTTTCTCTTGCCCTTCCCCGCCCTTTTATGGTAGGATAAAGGGCAAACGATAGGATGTATACCAGAAGACTGCTCCTGTGACGGACCCGCCGGGCCTCCGGGAGCGCGATAGAATAGAGAGGACGCTATGGCAAATCAATTCATCGACACCGCCCGCATCACCGTGAAGTCCGGGGCGGGAGGCAACGGCGCGGTGGCCTTCCACCGGGAGAAATACGTGGCGGCGGGGGGCCCCGACGGCGGCGACGGCGGCCGGGGAGGGGACATCGTCGTCCAGGTGGACGACCGGATGTCCACCCTCATGGACTTCCGCTACAAGAGAAAGTATGTGGCGGAGAACGGCGGCAACGGCGCCGGCAAGCGGTGCACCGGCAAGGACGGCGCGCCCCTGGTCATCAAGGTCCCCCGGGGCACCGTCATCCGGGACGCGGAGACGAAGGAGATCATCCGGGATATGTCCGGGGACGAGCCCTTCGTCCTGTGCCGGGGGGGCAACGGCGGCTGGGGCAACAAGCACTTTGCCACCCCCACCCGGCAGGCCCCCCAGTTCGCCAAGGCGGGGCTGCCCGGCAAGGAGCGGGTGGTCATTCTGGAACTGAAGCTCCTGGCGGACGTGGGCCTGGTGGGCTTCCCCAACGTGGGGAAATCCACCCTCCTGTCCGTGGCCACGGCGGCCCGGCCCAAGATCGCCAACTATCACTTCACCACCCTCTTCCCCAACCTGGGGGTGGTCTTCGTGGACGAGGGGGTGTCCTTCGTCATGGCGGATATCCCCGGCATCATCGAGGGGGCTGCCGACGGGGCGGGCCTGGGCCACGACTTTTTGCGGCACATCGACCGGTGCCGCCTGCTCATCCACCTGGTGGACGTGTCCGGCTCCGAGGGCCGGGACCCGGTGGCCGACTTCGAGGCCATCAACGCGGAGCTGGCCCAGTACAGCCCCGACCTGGCCTCCCGGCGGATGCTGGTGGCCGCCAACAAGGTGGACATCCTGGAGGACCGGACCCTGCTGGAAAAGCTCAAGGCCCACGTGGAGGGCCTGGGCCTGCCCTTCTTCGAGCTCTCCGCCGCCGCCCATATCGGCGTCCGGGCGCTCATGAAGGCCGCCGCCGGGGAGCTGGCCCACCTGCCTCCGGTGAAGGTCTTCGAGCCGGAGTACGTGGAGCGTCCCCCGGAGGTGGACACCTCGGAGCCCCTGTCCATCCGCCACGAGGACGACGTGTGGATCATCGAGGGCCCGTGGCTCCAGAAGATCATGGCCAACGTCAACTTCTCCAACTACGAGTCGAGGAACTGGTTCGACCGGATGCTCCGCCAGGCGGGGCTCTTCGACAAGCTGGAGGAAATGGGCATCCAGGACGGGGACCTGGTGAGTTTGTACAATCTGGATTTCGAGTATCAGCGGTAATACTAATTATCGATTAAAATGTTTAAAAAACATTTTAATCGCCCACGGCAGATTCTGCCGTGGGCTGCAAGCCAAAGGCTTGCAGGATTAGATATTTGAACGGCTTTCTTCGCCGCACATCCGTGCGGCGGCCATGGGCATAGCCCATGGTAATAAAAACATATGAAATGTTTTTATCAAGAAATAGTATAAAAGCTGCGCCCGACGGGATCGAACCTCTCGTCGGGCGCTGTTTTTTTATTCCATTTTCTCCTTGGGCGTCCACACCTCGCTGACGATGGTGGACCCCAGCACCAGCACCGCCCCCAGGACCCCGAAGGGCGTCATCCGCTCGTGGAGAAGCAGGGCGGAGAGCACGATGGCCGTCACCGGGTCGATGTAGCTGAACAGAGCCACGGTCTGGGCCCGGAGGCCGTCCATGGACCCGAAGTACAGGGCGTAGGCCACGCCGGTGTGGACCACGCCCACGATGAGGAGCATGCCCACGGCGAAGGGCGTGAGGGTCAGGGCGGAGAAGTCCTCCGTCACCGCCAGGTACGGGATGAGGACCACGGCGGCGGAGCCCAGCTGGAGGATGGTCTTCTCATAGGCGCCCACCCCCTCGATCTTCTTGTTCAGCATGACCACCGAGGCATAGAGCACCGCAGCCGCCAAGCCATAGGCGATGCCCTTCGCCTCTCCGGGGGCGGGCAGACCGTTGTCCGCCACGCCGGAGACACAGACCATGCCCGCCAGGGCCACGGCCACACAGAGGACCTTCCGGAGGGGGAGGCTCTCCCGGAGGAGCAGGGGGGAGGCCAGGATCACCAGCACCGGGGCCATATAGTAACACAGGGTGGCGGTGGCAACGGTGGTGTAGTTGTAGGCCTCAAACAAAAAGATCCAGTTGAAGCCGATGAGGGCCCCGCTGAGAAGGAGAAGGCCCCACTTGTTCCCCACCGAGGCCCGGTCGAAGGGCCTATTGCGCACCGCCAGGAACCCCAGCAAAAAGAGGGCCCCGATGACGCCCCGGCTGAAGGCCAGGATGCCGGAGGACAGGGGGATGTACCGCCGGAAGATGCCGATGGTGCCGTAAATGAGCATGGACGCCGTCAGCATGAGCAGAGATTTTCTGTCGTTCATGGTTCTCCCTTTCCTGTATCTACAGGTCTCGTGCGGCGCGGTACCCGGCGTGGATGGCGTCCCAGAAGGACCCGCCCTGCACCCGGTCCCCGATGGGGATGACCTTGCCGCAGACGGCGTTCAATTCCTCGCCGTAGGGGGCGGCGGGAGCGGTGCCCAGGGCCAGGACCACCCGGTCGCAGGGGTAGACGTACTCCTCCCCGGTCCGGGAATCCGCGAACCAGATCCGGTCCGTGCCGATCCGTGTCAGGGTGCGGTCCACCAGGAAGACCACGCTGTTGGTCTCCAGCACCGCCGTGACGCTGTTCCGGTTGGAGCCCTGGGCCCCGGGAGCCAGCCGGGGGGCGGCCTCCAGCACCAGGACGGCGTTGTTCTTTTCCCGCTGGGAGAGGATCTCCGCCGTCTCCAGCCCGGTCATCCCCGAGCCCACCACCACGATGCTCTCCTCCACGGGAGAGACTTCGCCCGTGATGACGGCGGGGGGCGTGGTCACCATGGCGTTTCGGACTCCGGGAATATCCGGGACTTTGGGCAGACCCCCGGTGGCGTCCAGGATGGCGTAGGGGGCCAGATTTTTCAGGTCCTCCACGGTGGGAGAAGTGTAGTACCGGAAGGTCACCCCCGCCCGGACGCACCGCCGGGAGAGGCTGTGGATGAGCTTCCACAGGGCCTCCTTCCGGGGGACCTGGGCGGCCAGCCGGAGCTGACCGCCGGGGAAGGGGCTCTTCTCAAAGACCTCCACCCGGAACCCCCGGCGGGCGGCCATCCAGGCTGCCTCCAGGCCGGCGGGGCCCGCCCCCAGGACGGCCACCAGCCGCCCCTCCCCGTCCTGAGACAGGGGCGGGAGCTCCGATTCATACCCCGTCTCGGGGTTCACGGCGCAGGTGATGTGGCCCGCCTGGCCGAACTTCTCAAAGCAGGCCATGCAGGACACGCAGGGGAGGATATCCAGGTCCCGGCCGGAAAAGGCCTTGTTGGCCCACTCCGGGTCCGCCAGGTGGGACCGGACGGAGCCCACAAAGTCCAGGACCCCCTCCCGGAGGAGCTTTTCCCCGTAGGCCGGGTCCCGGACCACCGCCACCGCCAGCACGGGGATGGACACGGAGCCCTTGACGGCCTTGGCCAGGTGCTTCCGCCACCCCTGGGGGTAGCTGATGGGCTCCACGCTCTGGCTGAGCTTGCTGTCGGTGCCCGAGGCGGTGGCGTTGATGGCATCCGCCCCCCAGGACTCCAGCATCTGGCAGATTTTAATACCTGTGTCGGCGTGGTAGCCCTTCTGGCCGATGTACTCCTCGATGGAGATGCGGAACATCAGGGGGAAGTCGGGGCCGCAGGTCTCCCGGATAGCCTCGGTGATCTCCCGGAGGAGCCGGGTGCGGTTTTCCAGGCTGCCGCCGTATTCGTCCTCCCGGTGGTTGGTGACGGGGCTTAAAAAGCTGTGGAGGAAGTAGTGGTGGGCGGCGTGGACCTCCACCCCGTCAAAGCCCGCCTCCTTCACCCGCCAGGCGGCTTTGCCGAATTTTTCGGCGATATCGTGAATTTCAGCCACGGTGGCCGCCCGGGCCTGGCCGTGCTTCTTGCCCCGGGCGGGGCTGGCGGAGATGAGGTCCTTGGGGTTGAGCTTCGGGTCGGCGTTGGCCCCAGGGTGGAAGAGCTGGGCGAAGATCCGGGTCCCGTAGGGGTGGACCCGGTCGGCCAGCTTTCGGAAGGAGGGGATGTTCTCCGGCCGGGCGGCGTTGAGCTCCCGGGGAAACAGGACCCCCCGGTCCTCATCCACGCAGACCATCTCCGTGATGATAAGCCCCACGCCCCCCCTGGCCCGGGCCTCGTAGTAGGCCAGCATGGCCTCGGTCATGGTGCCGTCGGGCTGGGTGAGGCAGGCGGAGGCGGCGGTCATGGCCACCCGGTTTTTGATGGTCAGGGACCCGATGGTCCCGGGGGAGGAAAGCAGCGGATACATGGGATCGCTCCTTTTTTCTTTGGTTGCCTCCCATTGTATCCGTTCAGACGCCAAATTGCAAGGGAAGCCGCGGGCCCGCCGGCCCCGGCCCGGTTCCTTGACAGGGAAACCCCGGTTTGTTATACTTTTTGGCGCTTACGGGGGCGCGGCGCGCCCCCCATCCTCCTTGAAGGCAGGTGATCCCCGGCCATGTCCCCCACGTCCCTTTCCTATCTCCTTCTGCTGGCCGGGGCGGCCCTGGCGCACCAGCTTCTGCCCCCCCGCTGGCGGAACCTCTTTCTGCTGGGGGTGAGCTGGTGCTTTTATCTGTTCGCCGCGCCGGACTTCTTCCCCCTGCTGGTGCTGTCCATCGGGGTCAACTATCTGCTGACCCGGCGGATGCAGGGAGAGAAGGCCCACCACCGGGCCCTGCTGACGGCGGGGCTGCTGTTTGATTTCGGGGTCCTCTTCTTGTTTAAGTATCTGCAATTCACCGGGGCGGTCCTCTCCGTGTTTCTGACCTGGGTCGGCCTGCCCGCCCTCTCCCTCCCCGCCTTTGTCCAGCCCCTGGGCGTCTCCTTTTATACCTTTACCGTCACCGGCTGCCTCATCGACGCCTATCGGGGGGGCGAGACCGAGGCGAGATTTTCGGAGTATGCCCTGTTCGTCAGCTTTTTCCCCGCCATCCTCTCGGGCCCCATCGTCCGGTCCCGGCAGCTTCTCCCCCAGCTCCGCCGCCACGGGGAGCCGGGGGCCGGGGCAAGCTGGGAAATGGTCCAGGGGGGGATCACCCGGATCCTCCTGGGTCTTGCCAAAAAGCTCCTCCTGGCGGACCAACTGGCGGTGGCGGTCAACACCGTCTATGCCGCGCCGGAGGCCTTTTCCGGGCCCCGGATCATCGCCGCCGCCCTGGCCTATACCTTCCAGATCTACTGTGACTTCTCCGCCTACTCCGACATGGCGGTGGGGGCGGGGGATCTCTTCGGCATCGCCCTCCCGGAGAACTTCAACGCCCCCTATCTGGCCGCCTCGGTCCGGGACTTCTGGCGGCGCTGGCACATCTCCCTGTCCACCTGGTTCCGGGACTACCTCTATTTCCCCCTGGGGGGCAGCCGGCGGGGGACCGCCCGGACCTGCTGGAACCTGCTGGTGGTCTTTGCCGTCAGCGGGCTGTGGCACGGAGCCGCCATGCACTTCGTGCTGTGGGGCCTCCTCCACGGCGTCTTTCAGGTGGGGGAGCACCTCTGGTCCGCAAGGACCGGGAAGCGGGCCGGGGCCGGCGGGTCGGTTCCGTCCCGGCTGCGCACGTTTTTCCTCTGCGCCGCCGCCTGGGTCTTCTTCCGGGCGGATTCCGCCGGTCACGCCCTGTCGGTCTTCCGGCAGATGGCCGTTCCCGGCCCCCTGTTCCCTTTGTCCGCCATGGGCCTGCCGGGATCGCGCTGGGTGGTCCTGGCCGCGGGCCTGGCGGGGCTTTTCCTTTTAGACCGGGCGGGGGGCGGCCCCCGGCTCCAGACCGGGCTGGCCCGGCGGCCCTGGCTCCGCTGGGGGCTGTGGACCGGCCTGCTCCTGGCGGTGCTCCTCTTCGGGGCCTACGGCACGGCTTACGATCCCCAGGAATTCCTGTATTTCAAGTTCTGATACGATTCACCAACCGCGCAGAAAGGAGGCCTGTCCGTGAAGCGCCCAAGGAAAGAATGCCTCGCCTGTATCCTCAGCCTGGCGGCCCTGGCCCTTCTGCTGGCCTTTTTCACCGTCCTCCTGACCCCGAAGCAGCACGACCACGGCGCCGGCTGGGGGCAGTTCCGCCAGGAGGCGGAACAGTCCATCGACGTTCTGGTGGTGGGCAGTTCCATGGCCTACTGCGACGTGGTCCCCGCGGTGTTCTGGGAGGAGACCGGCCTGACCGCCTACGTCATGGGGGGCCAGGAGCTGCCCTTCCCCATGGAGGAGGTCTATCTCCGGGAGGCCCTGCGGACCCAGCGGCCCCGGGCCGTCCTGTTTGAGGTCACCAGCGCCTTCTGGGAGCCCCGGACCGGCCACGAAAAGCTGAACATCGGCCAGATGCCCTGGGGCCGGAACCGCTGGAAGGCCACCTTCACCCAGGCGGGGCCGGAGGAGCGGCTGGGCCTCCTCTTCCCCCTGTACTTCTACCACGACCGGTGGGACAGCCTCACCGGCGACGACTGGTCCGTGGCCCTCCGGGGCTATGAAGCCGACCCCCTGGCGGGGTACACCTACCTGGGGGAGTACCGGGTCTATGAGGCCGTCACCCGCCGGGACAAGGCCATCGACCCGGCGGAGGTGGAGGCCAACTGGCAGCGGGCCCGGGCCCTGGCGGACCTGTGCGCCGGGGAGGGCATCCTGCCGGTGTTCTATCTGTCCCCCGCCGTGGAGCGGACCGACCCCTCCGTCACCGGCCCCTTCCTGGACAGGCTCCGCACCCTGCCCAACGCCTATGTGCTGGACTGCGGAGAGGCCGCCTCCGGTCTGTCCCTCTCCCTGACCCGGGACTTCTACGACGCCCTCCACTTAAACGCCGGCGGCGCGGAGACCTTCACCCGCTGGCTGGCCGCCTGGTGCCGGGACGCCCTCCCCCTGTCCCCCCCCGAAGGGCGGGACGTCTCCCTCTGGGAGGACCGGGCCGCCCACTTCCACAGGCTCCGGCAGACCCCCCTGACCCTGGCCGAGGACTACTTTACCGAGCCCCTCCGGTGGGCGGACGAGGCGGGGATCACCGACGGCGGCGGGGCGGATACCCTCTTCCCCGCCTCCCCCTGTTCCCTGGGGCAGGCCGTTCTCTTCCTGTGGCGGTCTGCCGGGTCCCCGCCGGTCTCCGGCGATCCGGCGTCCCCCGCCCTGGCCTGGGCGGAGGAGCAGGGGCTCCTGACCGGGCCGGGGGACCTGGACGCCGCCCTGGACCGGGGGGACCTGGTGGGGATGCTCTGGCGCATGGCGGGCAGTCCCGCCGCCGCCATCGAGAATCCCTATGCCGATCTGGACCCGGCCTCGCCGGAGTATGCCGCCGCCCTCTGGGCCTATGACCGGGGGCTGGTCCGGGGCTCCGGGGAGGAGGCCCTTGCCTTCCAAGGGGCGGACCCGTGCACCCGGGGGCAGGTCGTCACCTTCCTTTGGCGGTATTACAACGGAGAAGGTGCCGATTGATCATGTACGCCCTTCCCGTGCCTACCGGGATACACAAACAGCAAAACGCCCTCCGGTTCCTGCCAGTGGCAGGCGCCGGAGGGCGTTCGGTTATCCAGTTCAGCGATTCAAATACCGGTCGATCTCCCCGTCATACAGGGCCATGATCTTCCGCAGCAGGGGATCGTTCACGTCGTAGCGGACCTTGTCCCCCACATTTTTGATGGGCAAAACCTTGGGGGAGGTCCCGCTGATGAAGCCCGCGGAAAACCGCCCCAGGCTGTCCGCCGGGATGGGCTCCTGGGACAGGGGGATGCCGTGCTCCGCCGCCAGCCGGAGGATCCGCTGCCGGGTCACCCCCAGCAGCACCGCCTCGGCGGGGCTGGTGACCAGGGCGTCCCCCCGGATGAAGAAGAGGTTGGACTTGCTCCCCTCGGTGACCTCGCCCTTTTCATTGACCAGCACCGCCTCAAAGAGGCCCTTTTCCGCCATAAGGGCGTCGGCGTCGTCCCGGAGGCTCTGGTTGATGATCTTGGCGTGGGGATTGGCCCGGATGGCGTTGAGGAAGTCCGTGGCCACCCCCTTCTCGTACATCTCCGCCGTGGGGTAGGCGGTGGGGGTGAAGAAAAGATAGACCGTGCCGCCGTGGGCAAAGTCGTTGTAGATGAGCTTGACGTTGTAATCCGCCGCCCCGTTGGCCCGGGCCAGGTCGGTGATGTGGCCCTCCAGCTCGGAAAGGGAGAAGGGGAGGGCCTGGCCGATGCTCCGGGCGGTGGCGGTGAGCCGGTCATAGTGCTCGTTGAGGAAGAGGGGCCTCCCCCCCATGAGGCGGATGACCTCGTAGCAGGAGGGCTCCGCCGGGGTGTAAAGCCGGGAAAAGTCAGCGCTGGGATGGGTCTGCCAGTTGACCATGAACTGGTCCAGCATGGCCTGATCGGACATGGTGTATCGTCTCCTTTGTCGGGTTTTGTTTGGCGGCGTCAGATGAGGACCCCGTTGCAGTGGTCGATCTCGTGCTGGATGACCTGGGCGGTAAAGCCGGTGTAGGTTTTGATCCGGGTCTTGAAGGCCCCGTCCTGGAACCGGACCTTGATGGTCTTCCACCGCTCCCCCTGGCGGAGGCCCTGCAGGGAGAGGCAGCCCTCGGCGGCCCGGTAGGGCTCGCTCTTTTTGAGGATCTCCGGGTTGTACATGAGCACGGGGTCCCCGTCCTCCCCCTCAAAGACGATGATGCGCTTGAGCTCGCCGATCATGTTGGCGGCCATGCCGGCGCAGCGGTCCCGGTGGGCCGCCAGGGTGTCCAGCAGGTCCCGGGCCACGGGCCGGTCGGCCTCCGTGGCGGGCTTGGAGGGCTGGGAGAGGAAGATGGGGTCTTTCGTGATATCTCGGACCATAACGCGTCCGCTCCTTTCCTGTCTGTGGATATTGGATTGCCCCTTGCCATTCCGCCGGGGTTCTGGTAGAGTAGAGAAAAACGCGACCCTAGGGAGGCGGCATTATGGCACAGCGCAGAGACAAAGAGAATTACTACCTGGACATCGCCGACAGCGTGTCCGAACGGTCCACCTGCCTGCGGCGGCGGTACGGGGCCATCATCGTGTCCAACGACGAGATCATCTCCACCGGCTACAACGGGGCCCCCCGGGGGCGGAAGAACTGCTCCGACCTGGGCCGCTGCACCCGGGAGGAGCTGAAGATCCCCAGCGGCCAGCGGTATGAGCTCTGCCGCTCCGTCCACGCCGAGGCCAACGCCATCATCTCCGCCTCCCGGCGGGACATGATCGATGCGGTCCTCTACCTCTCGGGGCGGGACGGCCACAGCGACGACCTCCTGCGGGACACCACCTGCTGCTCCATGTGCCGGCGGATGATCATCAACGCCGGGATCAAAAAGGTGGTGGCCCGGGTGGGGGATCAGGGGGAGATCACCGAGACCCTGGTCCAGGAGTGGATCGACCACGACGACACCGAGCCGGCCGTATAAAAAGAGAAACCCATCCGCACACCGCCTCCCCTCGGGGAGGCGGTGTTTTGTGTTAAAAGAGAAGGTGGGACACCGGGCAGACAATCAGCAGGCTGATGATGGTCCGCTCCAGGAAGATGATAAAGAGCTCCGGCAGGTTCACCGGCAGCTTGGAGGCCAGGATGAGCCCCCCCACCTCATCCAGAAAGAGGACCTGGGTGACGGAGATCACCGCCACGATGAATCGGGTCTGGGCGGAGACCCCGGCGGCGGCGATGAGCACCGAGGGGGTGAACATATCCGTAAAGCCCACGATCATGGTGGTGGAGGCCGCCGCGGCGTCGGGGACCCCCAGGGCCTGGAGCAGGGGCAGGAAGGGGACCCCCAGCCATTGGAAGATGGGGGTGTAGTTGGCCAGGATCAGGGCCAGGGTGCCGATGCACATCACCGTGGGCAGCACCCCGAACCACATGCTCACGCAGTTCTTCATGCCGCTGGAGAGAAATTCCCCCAGGCCCCTGTGCTCCCGGACCCGGTCCATGGCCAGGGACAGGCCGTACTGCCGGGAGGTGGAAAAGCCCGCGGGAAGGGTCTCCGCCATGGCCCGGCCGGGGACCAGATAGTCGTCCTTCTTCCGGGAGAGGGGCGGGATCCGGGGGCAGATCACGGCGCAGACCACCCCCACCAGGCAGATGAGCAGGTAGTACACGCCGAAGTATTCCAGCAGTCCCACCTGGTCCAGCACCACCAGGGAGAAGGTGATGGACACGGCGGAGAAGGTGGTGGAGATCACCGAGGCCTCCCGGGCGGAGTAATAGCCCCCCTCATACTGGTTGCAGGTGAGCATGACCCCCAGGGTGCCGTCGCCGATCCAGGAGGTGATGCAGTCCACCGCCGCCCGGCCGGGGACCCGGAAAAGGGGCCGCATGAATTTGGTCAGCAGGGCCCCCACGAACTCCAGCAGGCCGAAGTCCAGCAGCAGGGGCAGCAGGAAGCTGGCGATGGCGAAGATGATGACCAGCCCCACGATGAGGTCCAGGGCCACGCCCCCCTGGTCGGGGCCGGCGATGGCGGAGAGGACAGGATTGCCCGACCCCGCCCCCAACAGGGTCAGCCAGGCGAAGACGCAGCCCACGCACCGGACGATCACCCACACCGGGGCGCAGGTGAAGCACTCCTTGAGGAGGGGGCGGTTCTGGATAAAGGAGGCCCCCAGCAGGGCCGCCGCGGCCATCACGGCGGAGATGGTGAGGATGGCCACGCACAGCAGGGGAAGGAGGGTCCCCAGGCGGCTGCTGATGAAGTCCGCCAGGATCTTCACCAGGATGGTCCAGGTCCCCTGGAACTTCACGGGGATCATAAAGATGAGGATCCCCACCGCCGAGGGGATCAGGAACATGACAAGGTTCGATTTCTGCTTGACGGGCATGGGGTACCTCCGTAACGGGGGGAGTGGGATGGGCGATGTGCGCCCGCCGCGAACAGCCGTCCGCGGCGTTGTGTGCCCACAGTATACCACGCCGCCGAACCCTTTGCAAGCCGGCCGGACGTGTGAGAGAATGGGGGATTTTTGTGTTGTGTTTGCTGCTACAGTGTGCTAAAATAAATTGAATCATTAGACACAGCGAACCGGCGCGGAGGAGGGATCGCGATGGAGACGTCCATTTTTGACAATGGTTACCAGCGGCGGAGCAACCTTTTGCGCTGCCTGGCCCTATGCCTGATCTGCCTGCTGCTGAACGTCCTGGGGGTCCGGCTGGCGTCCGCCCTGGGCACGTCTCTCTACCTGGACAACGTGGGGACCATCCTCTCCGCCGTCCTGGGCGGGCCTCTGGCGGGCATCGCCGTGGGGTATCTCAGCAACCTGATCAACAGCGTCAGCGACCCCGTCACCGCCTATTACGCCAGCGTTACCGTCCTCATCGCCCTGCTGGCCTCCTACTTCGGCAAGCGGGACGCCTTTCGCCGCTTTCCTCACATCCTGCTGCCCATCTTTACCATGGCCCTGGCGGGCGGGGCCTGGGCTCTCTGCTGACCTGGGTCCTCAACGGGAACAGCACCATGGCGGGCTTCCTGGAGCAGCTGGGCGCGGATATGCGGGTGGACCTGCTGGACAAAGCCATCGTCTGCGTGGTGGCCGCCGTGCTCATGGCCGTCATCCCCCAGAAGATCAAGGACAAGGTGTACCTCCGGGGCTGGCGGCAGACCCCCCTGTCCCGGGAGGCCATGAAGGCGGCCATCAGCATCCACGGCCGGTCGATCTCCCTCCGGGCCAAGATCGTCCTGATCATCGGCCTGGCCACCCTCCTCATCGCCTTCGGCGCCACCATCGTCAGCGGCATCATGTTCCACCGGTCCGCCATCGAGGAGCACACCAAGCTGGGCCAGGGGGTGGCCAACCTGGCCGCCAGCGTCATCCAGCCCGACCGGGTGAGCGACTTCATCCAGCAGGGGGACGGCTCCTACACCTACCGCCGGGTGGAGGAGATGCTCTACAGCATCCGGGAGAGCTCCCCGGACATCGAGTATGTCTATGTCTACCGCATCCTCCCCGACGGCTGCCACGTGGTCTTCGACCTGGACACCGACGAGCTGCCGGGGGCCGACCCGGGAGAGGTGGTCCCCTTCGACGCCTCCTTTGAGGAGCTGCTGCCCGACCTGCTGGCGGGCAGGCCCATCGACCCCATCATCTGCCAGTGCTACGCCTGCGTGGACATCTCCATGGGCCAGCTCACCGTCAACGACCTCCACTTCATGGTCCGCATCGCCGCCCTCTTTGTGGGCTTTTTCCTCTTTATCCTGGTGCTGGTGCTGTGGCTGGCGGAGTACAGCGTGGTCCTGCCCATCAACAGCATGTCCATCGCCGCCGGGGGCTTCGCCTACAACAGCGAGGAGGCCCGGGAGCACAGCGTCCAGGCCCTCAACGGCCTGAATATCCGCACCGGAGACGAGATCGAGAACCTCTACCAGGCCCTGGCCAAGACCACCGGCGACACCATGCACTACATCGGCCAGGTCCAGGAGAAGGGGGAGACCATCACCAAGATGCAGAACGGCCTGATCCTGGTGCTGGCGGACATGGTGGAGAGCCGGGACCAGTGCACCGGCGACCACGTCCGCAAGACCGCCGCCTACACCCGGGTCATCCTGGAGGAGATGCGGCGAGAGGGCCTTCACCCCGACGTCCTCACCGACGAGTACATCGACGACGTGGTCAACTCCGCCCCCCTCCACGACGTGGGCAAGATCCAGATCTCCGACACCCTCCTCAACAAGCCGGGCCGGCTCACCGACGAGGAGTTCGCGCAGATGAAGGGCCACACCACCGCCGGCGGGGATATCATCGCCCACGCCATCGCCCTGGTGTCCGACACCGGCTACCTGGCCGAGGCCAAGAACCTGGCCGCCTACCACCACGAGCGGTGGGACGGCAAGGGCTATCCCACGGGCCTTGCGGGGAAGGACATCCCCCTCTCCGCCCGGGTCATGGCGGTGGCCGACGTCTTCGACGCCCTGGTCTCCCGCCGGAGCTACAAGGCCCCCTTCTCCTTCGAGAAGGCCATGGACATCATCCGGGAGGATGCCGGCACCCACTTCGACCCCGACGTGGCCGCCGCCTTCCTCCGGGCCGAGGACAAGGTCCGGGAGGTCTCGGAGCAGTTCTTTGAAGCATAAGCAGACCTGAAAAAATAAGTCTTGACAAGCTACCCCCCGTCTGGTATACTATCAGCCGTACAATGAAGCAGGAAGGTTCCGCCTTGCCTCACCTCCCGCCACAGGGCGAAGGGGTCGATACGGTCTGCCGGCAGCCCGCGGGGGGTGTTGGCTTTCTGCGTGCGGATACCTTCTCTCATAAGGTATCCTTTTATTTTGTTCACAAGACGTTAGGAGGTGCGTTCATCATCGCGCATACGGCTCATCAGATCAACGAGGAGATCCGAGACAAGGAAGTTCGCCTGATTTCCGCCACGGGAGAACAGTTGGGCATCCTGCCCATCGACGAGGCCATGGCCAAGGCCGCCGAGGCTGATTTGGATCTGGTCAAGATCTCCCCCAACGCGGTCCCTCCGGTCTGCAAGCTCATGGATTACGGCAAGTACCGGTTCGAGCAGACCAAGCGGGACAAGGAAGCAAAAAAGAATCAGCGGATCGTGGAGATCAAAGAGGTTCGGATGTCCCCGGGGATCGACGTCAATGATTTCAATGTCAAGGTCCGCAACGCCCAGCGTTTTCTCGCCGACGGGAACCGGGTGAAGGTCGCTGTCCGCTTCCGCGGGCGGGAGATGGCCCACACCGACATCGGCAAGCGCCTGCTGGAGAAATTCGCCGAGGAGTGCGCGGAAGTGGCGACCATGGACAAGGAGCCCAAGCTGGATGGACGCCACATGACCATGTTCCTGTCCTGCAGGCAGAACAAGGACAGCAAAAAGGACAAGAAGCCCAAGGGCGGCAAGGAGAAGCCGGCCAAGGAGGGGGAGCCCGCCGGGGCCCCCGCGCCTGAGGCCCCCGCCGCCGAGACAAATTCTACAAAGGAGTAACCCGCCATGCCTAAACAGAAGATCAAGACCCACAGCGGCGCCAAGAAGCGTTTCAACCTCACCAAGAACGGCAAGGTCAAGCGCGCCCACGCCTTCAAGAGCCATATCCTCAACAAGAAGAGCACCAAACGGAAGCGCGGCCTCCGCGCCGGCGCCTACGCGGACAAGACCAACGAGTCCGCCATCAAGCGCATGATCCTGTATAAATAATCCGACACAGAAAGCGATAGGAGGCTAACATACCATGGCTAGAGTGAAAGGCGCGATGATGACGCGCAAGAGAAGAAATAAGATCCTGAAGATGGCCAAGGGCTACTGGGGCGCCAAGTCCAAGCACTTCAAGATGGCCAACGAGCAGGTCATGAAGTCCCTGACCTACGCATACGTGGGCCGCAAGCAGAAGAAGCGCAACTTCCGTCAGCTTTGGATCACCCGCATCAGCGCAGGCTGCAAGGCCAACGGCATGAACTATTCCAACTTCATGCACGGCCTGAAGCTGGCCGGCGTGGAGATCAACCGGAAGATGCTGGCTGAGATGGCCGTCAACGACAAGGCCGCCTTCACCCAGCTCACCGACATGGCCAAGGCCAAGCTGGCGTAAGCCGCGCCCACACAGAAACGAATGTCCGAAGGAGGTACTCCATCAGGAAGTGCCTCCTTCGTTTTTTTGTGCGTATTTTCTGCTGAAGATTTGAGTCCCGCCGATGATTGCTTGATACATCTGGGGAGAAGTATCTTAATACAAAGAACCACAGCAGCGGCGGGACCTCAGGAAACATCCAAAAATCCGGGAAATATACCAAAACTGTGAGCAACAGCTCCACCATCGGTGCCAAGTATGAGATCAAGTATTGTAGCAACACGGCGGGGACCTACACCTGGACCTACGAGCTGCGGAAATAAGGCCTATCCTTGCCATAAAAACAACGGGCGTACCGTGAACTGTTTCGTTCCACGGTACGCCCGCTTTTCCTGTTAAATCATCCCGGCTTCTTCCCCCACAGGGCCCGCACGGCGTTGAGGACGGCCAGGACCATCACGCCCACGTCGGCGAAGACCGCCAGCCACATCCCCGCCAGGCCCAGGGCCACCAGGGCCAGGCACAGGACCTTGACGCCGATGGAGAAGACGATGTTCTCCCGGACGATGGCCATGCACCGCCGGGCGATGGCCATGGCCTGGGGGAGCTTCCGGGGGTCGTCGTCCATGAGGACCACGTCGGCGGCCTCGATGGCGGCGTCGGAGCCCATGGCCCCCATGGCCACCCCCACGTCCGCCCGGGCCAGGACCGGGGCGTCGTTGATGCCGTCCCCCACGAAGGCCACCGCCCCTCCGCCGGGGCGGGCGGTCAGCAGTTCTTCCACCTTGGCCACCTTATCCGCCGGGAGCAGGCCGCTGAACACCTTGGAAATGCCCAGCGCCCCGGCCGCCTGCCGGGCGGCGGATTCCACGTCCCCGGTGAGCATGACGGTCTCGGCCACCCCGGCCTTTGCCAGGGCGGCGACAGCCTCCCGGGCGGTGGGCTTGACCTGGTCCGCGATGGTCAGCCGCCCGGCGTACTGTCCCTCCACCGCGATGTGGAGGACCGCTCCCACTTCGGGGTCCTCGATGGGGCAGGGGACGGACAGCTCCTCCATGAGCCGGCGGTTCCCCGCCGCCACGGTCCGGCCGTCCACCCGGGCGGTGATCCCCCGGCCGCTGTGCTCCCGGATATCGGTCACCCGGCGGCGGTCCGGCTCGCCCCCCCAGGCGGCCCGGACGCTTTTGGCGATGGGGTGGGAGGAGGCGATCTCCGCCAGGGCGGCCGTCTCCAGGAGCGCCTCCCGGTCAAGGGCGGCAGGGGTGACCTCGGTGACGGTGAAGTCTCCCCGGGTGAGGGTGCCCGTCTTATCGAAGACCACGCAGGTGGTCTTGGCCAGGGTCTCCAGGAAGTTGGCCCCCTTCACCAGGACCCCCGCCCCGCTGGCCCCGCCGATGCCGGCGAAGAAGGTCAGGGGGATGCTGATGACCAGGGCGCAGGGGCAACTGATGACCAGGAAGGACAGGGCCCGGTAGAGCCACACGGACCACTGGGGGGCCAGCCCCAGGGCGGCCAGCCGGACCAGGGGCGGGACCACCGCCACCGCCAGGGCCCCCAGGCACACCGCCGGGGTGTACACCCGGGCGAACCGGGTGATAAAATTCTCCGCCCCGGCCTTCCGGGCGGCGGCGTTCTCCACCAGGTCCAGGATGCGGGAGGCGGTGGACTCCTCGAAGGCCCGGGTGGTTTTCACCCGCAGGACCCCGGTGAGGTTGACGCAGCCGCTGAGGACGGTCTCTCCGGGGCCCACGTCCCGGGGGAGGCTCTCCCCGGTGAGGGCGGCGGCGTCCAGAGAGGAGGTCCCCTCCGCCACCACCCCGTCGATGGGGACCTTCTCCCCGGGCCGGATGACGATGACCGTGCCGGGCTCCACCTCGTCGGGGTCCACCTGCTCCAGGCCGTCCTCGGTCTCCAGGTTGGCGTAGTCCGGGCGGATGTCCATGAGAGCGCCGATGCTCCGGCGGCTCCGGTCCACAGCCCAGCTCTGGAACCACTCGCCGGTC
This sequence comes from Oscillospiraceae bacterium, assembly GCA_902781745.1. Lineage (GTDB taxonomy): Bacteria > Bacillota > Clostridia > Oscillospirales > Oscillospiraceae > Evtepia. Next base: position 1,201 of record CACZKM010000050.1, on the reverse strand, counting down.
TGGTAGAAGAGCATCACCGCCACGGCCTCGGTGTAGTCCCCGTCGGTGGTCAGCCCCAGGACGATGGCCCCCAGAGTGGCCACCACCATGAGGAAGCACTCGTCAAAGACCTGCCCGTGGCGGATGCCGTACCAGGCCTTGGACAGCACGTCGTGGCCGATGAGGAGATAGGGGACCATGTACAGCACGAACCGGGGCCAGCCCTCCACGGGGAGGAAGTGGAGAAGGACCAGCAGGGCGGCGGCGGCCAGGATGCGGCCCAGGAGCTTCTTCTGTTTTTTGTTCATGAAAACCCCTCCTTTCCCGCCGGGGCGGGGGTCACAGGAAGATCTCGCAGTCCCGCTCCACCTTCTTGCAGTTCTTCCGGACCTCTTCCATCACCGCCTGGGGCTGGGCCCCCTCGTCGAACTCCACCTTCATCTTCAGGGTCATGAAGCTGACCACGGCCTCCTTCACCCCGGGGGTGGCGTTGGCGGCGGCCTCCATCTTGCCGGCGCAGTTGGCGCAGTCCACGTCGATCTTATAGGTCTTTTTCATGGGAAAGCCCTCCTTTTTGTTCTCGATGAGGTTATGTTACCCGCCGCTTACGGAAAAGTCAACGGCGGGGCCCCACAGGCTTCCGTTTGGACCAAAGGAAGTTCCGAACGGGCGGACCGGGGGAGGGGCGGGGCTCCCCCGCCGGGCAGACCCCGGAGGGGAGCGGGGCACCGGCTGTCGGCGGGAAAGCTTCCGCCAAATCGGCGTTTCATACAACGGGATGTGGCTGTGGCCTCTTGCAACCTGTGCTTTTTCACAAACTTTTCCGAAACCGCAAACCCGTCTTACCATGGGCCCCCGTCTCTGATATACTGTCCAAAACCGTGGTCCAGCGAGGCTGACCACAGGGCACAGACACATCCACGCAAAGTCGGAACAGGAGGTTTCCATGAAGGTAGCGATCGTCGGGGCAGGCAACGTGGGAAAGGCGATTTTCCACGACCTGCAATATGTGAACATGATCCGCGAGATCACCCTGACAGGCAGAAACATCGACAAGGTACGGGCGGAGGTCCTGGACGCCAGAGACGCCGCCGTCCTCCGGGAGGCCTACGGCCCCAGGCTGTCTTATACTATTTCTTGATAAAAACATTTCATATGTTTTTATTCCCATGGGCTATGCCCATGGCCGCCGCACGGATGTGCGGCGAAGAAAGCCGTTCAA
>CACZKM010000049.1 GCA_902781745.1 Oscillospiraceae bacterium | reverse complement strand
GCGTTTGAGACTGCATGAGACGGTATGACGCGCTTGCGCGGCATGAGCGTGCGCAGCACGCGGATTCCCAAATTAAAGCTTTTAATTTGGGAATAGTATTACAGCATAGAAAAAGCGCATCCCGCTGTTTGTTTTGTACTGGCAGGGATGCGCTTTTCTATTGTATCGACAGGATATCCGGCTTACAAAGCCCGGGAATACTCGCTGCGGATGCGGCTTTTGCCGCCCAAGGCGCTGTCGATCATGGTGAGGAACTTCTCCCGGTCGTCGGGGAGGGTCCCCTTCAGGGGGAGATAGTTGGAGGCGTGGTTGCTGGTGAAGTGGAAGGGGCCGTAGTCCAGGCCCTCCACCAGTTGGCGGGTCTCCTCCAGGCACTCCCGGGCGGAGATCAACTGGAACCTCCCCTCCTTCACGTCCTGGTACATGGGCGAGTTGGGCTCGGGCATATAGGACAGGCAGGAGACGTGGTTGGCCTGCATCTTGTTCAGGACCTTGATGGTCTCCTGGATGTGCTTCTTCGAGGCCTCGCCGGGGCCGGCCAGGCCCAGGATCACCGTGACCCACAGGTCGATGCCCGCGTTTTTCAGCCGGGCGGCGGCCTCCAGCATCTGGTCGGAGGTCACCCCCTTGCGGACCTTCACCAGCAGCTCGTCCCAGCCGGACTCCACCCCCAGGTAGGCCCGGGTCAGGCCGTGCTGCCGCAGCTCCAGGAGCTGCTCCGGGGTCTTGGTCATGGTGCTCTTGGTCCCGGCGTAGGTGGTGACCTGCCGGAGGTTGGGGAAGGCGGCGTACAGGGCCTCCAGGATCTGCAAAAGCTGCTCCTGGCGCATGACGATGGCGTCGCCGTCGCACAGGAAGACCTTGTCCACGCTCTCAGGCACATAGTAGGCCCGGGCCATGGCAATGTCCTCGATGATCTCCTTCATGGGGCGGATGTGGAACTTCTTGGTCTTATACATCCCGCAGAAGGTGCACTTGTTGTGGGTGCACCCCACGGTGCACTGGAGCAGGTAGCTCCGCCACTCTCCGGGGGGACGGTAAATCTGACCTTCATATCGCATCGCGTGAGACCTCCTTCTTCTCGGCTGGGAGCACTTTCTTCAGGGCCGCCTCGGCCTTCCGCCGGGGGAGCATGACCTCCCGCCCGCAGCCCTGGCATTTCAGGCGGAAATCCATCCCCACCCGGAGGACGGTCCACCGCCGGCTGCCGCAGGGGTGCTCCTTTTTCATTTCCAGGGTGTCGCCGGGGGAAATATCCATGGCGGGCCGCCTCCTTTATTGTTTGCTCTTGATCTCCTCCCAATACCGCCGGGCAGCCTGTTCGGTCTTGTTCTCTCCGTAGTGGTAGTAGACCCGGTCCCGGATGGCGTCGGGGAGGTATTGCTGCTTCACATAGTGGTTGGGGTAGTTGTGGGGGTAGAGATAGCCCTGCTCCCGCTCCAGCCCGGCGGAGTCCAGGTGGACGTTCTGCAGGTGCCGGGGGTAGTCCCCGGTGTTGCCCTTCCGCACGTCGGCCAGGGCCCCGTCGATGGCCATGACCCCGGAGTTGGACTTTGGGGCGGTGCACAGCAGGATCACCGCGTCGGCCAGGGGGAGCCGCCCCTCGGGCAGACCCAGCTGCACGGCGGAATCCACGCAGGCCTTGACGATGGGGATGGCCATGGGATAGGCCAGGCCGATGTCCTCGCAGCAGGCGCAGAGGATCCGGCGGCAGGCGGAGAGCAGGTCCCCCGCCTCCAGGAGCCGGGCCAGGTAGTGGAGGGCGGCGTCGGGGTCCGACCCCCGGATGGATTTGTGGAGGGCGGAGAGGATGTCATAGTGGTCATCCCCCTCCCGGTCGTACCGCATGGCGGAGCGCTGGGCCAGGGCCTTGGCCTCCTCCAGGGTGAGGGCTACGGTCTCCAGGTCGGCGCCGTGGGCGGCGAAGAGGGCCTCCACGGCGTTGAGGGCCTTGCGCACGTCGCCGCCGCAGCTCCGGGCCACATAGTCCGCCACGCCCTCCTCACAGGTGACGGTGACCCCCCGGTCCTCCCCCATCCGGCGGATGCCCCGCTCCACCATGGGCAGGACCTCCTCCGGGGACACCGGCTTGAACTCAAAGACGGTGGAGCGGCTGAGGACGGCGTTGTAGACGTAGAAATAGGGGTTCTCCGTGGTGGAGGCGATGAGGGTGAGCTTGCCGTTCTCCATGAACTCCAGCAGGGACTGCTGCTGCTTCTTGTTGAAATACTGGATCTCGTCCAGGTAGAGCACCACGCCCTCCGGGGCCAGAAGGGTGCCCACCTGGGCCATGACCTCCTTGATGTCCGCCAGGGAGGCGGTGGTGGCGTTGAGCCGGTGGAAGGGCCGCCCCATCCGGGCCGCGGCGATCTCCGCCACGGTGGTCTTCCCGGTGCCCGAGGGGCCGTAGAAGATCATGTTGGGGATGGCCCCGCCCTGGATGATCCGGCGGAGGACCCCCTGCTCTCCCAGGATATGCCGCTGCCCCACCACCTCGTCCAGGGTCTTGGGGCGTATGCTGTCTGCCAGGGGACGGTACATGGCGGAACTCCTTTCGGTGGAAGCTGACCCGACAGCCTTGCCTGCCGGACTTCCTTCACAACATAAACAGGGAGGACGAAAAGTGTCCTCCCTGTATTTTATCAGTTGTTGGGTGGTTCGTAAAGGGGTCTGGGGGAATTCTTGCCCCATTACTCGTACAGAGGATACTTATCCGTCAGCTTGGCCACCTCGGCGCGAATCTCATCCTGCTTGGCGTCGAAGTCCGTGGCGGTCTGCCACATGAGCTTGCCGATGACCTTGAAGTCCTCCTCCTTAAAGCCGCGGCTGGTGGCGGCGGGGACGCCCACCCGGATGCCGCTGGTGACGAAGGGAGACTGGGGATCGTCGGGGATGGTGTTCTTGTTGACGGTGATGTTCACCTGGTCCAGGCGCTTCTCCATCTCCTTGCCGGTGATGCCCGCCGGGCGGAGGTCCACCAGCATCAGGTGGTTGTCGGTGCCGCCGGAGACCAGCTGGAATCCGGCCTCCATGAGGCTGTCGGCCAGGACCTTGGCGTTCTTTAGGATCTGCTCCTGATAGACCTTGAACTCAGGCTTCAGGGCCTCGCCGAAGGCCACGGCCTTGGCGGTGATGATGTGCATCAGCGGGCCGCCCTGGGCGCCGGGGAAGATGGCCTTGTCGATCTTCTTGGCCAGCTCCTCCTCCTGGGTGAAGATGACGCCGCCCCGGGGACCCCGGAGGGTCTTGTGGGTGGTGGTGGAGGTGACGTGGGCATAGGGGATGGGCGAGGGATGGAGGCCCGCGGCCACCAGGCCGGCGATATGGGCCATGTCCACGAACAGATAGGCCCCCACCTCGTCGGCGATCTCACGGAAGGCCTTGAAGTCGATGATCCGGGGATAGGCGGAGGCGCCGGCCACGATCATCTTGGGCTTATGCTTCTTGGCCAGGTCCCGGACCTGATCGTAGTCGATCCGATGGGTCACCGGGTCCACGCCGTAGGGGACGATGTTGTAGTTGAGGCCGGAGAAGTTCACGGGGCTGCCGTGGGTCAGGTGGCCGCCGTTGTCCAGGTTCATGCCCAGGACGGTGTCGCCCAGCTTGCAGAGAGCCTGATAGACGGCAAAGTTGGCCGAAGCGCCGCTGTGGGCCTGGACGTTGACGAAGTTGGCGTTGAAGAGCTTCTTGGCCCGATCCCGGGCAATGTTCTCCACCACGTCCACACATTCGCAGCCGCCGTAATAGCGCTTGCCGGGATAGCCCTCGGCGTACTTGTTGGTCAGAACGGTGGAGGCCGCCGCCAGCACCGCTTCACTGACGAAGTTCTCCGAGGCGATAAGCTCGATATTTCTCCGCTGCCGGTCATACTCCGCCTTTACGGCATTGCCGACCTCAGGGTCCTGCTGGGTCAAAAAATCAATGACGTCTTTTACCACAGGGATCGCTCCTTTACTCATGAATTCCATTGTTTCCGCCGCTGATCTGGCAGGCGCGGAATCATATAAAATGATTATACTCCAAAAAAACGACCTTGCCAATGGCTATTTTTCTGTTTTTTCCATCTTCCTGTCATTCCCCGCGGACGCCGCCGCGGAAATACCCGTTGCTTTCCGGGCAAAAGTTGGTATAATGGGACCTGCGGACGGGCCCCGTCCGCAAATCAACGAAAGGAGAGTATTTTGATATGCTCGCAAGAAAATTCCTGGCCGAGGTCATCGGCACCTTCACCCTGTGCTTCATGGGGTGCGGCACCGCCATGCTGGTGGGCTGCGACGCCGCCAGCGGCGGTGGGTACATCCTCACCGCCCTGGCCTTCGGCCTGTCCATCGTGGCCATGGCCTACTCCATCGGCAACATCTCCGGCTGCCACATCAACCCCGCCGTCTCCCTGGCGGTCTTCCTCCGGAAGGGCCTGAAGCCCGTGGAGTTCCTGTTCTACGTCATCGCCCAGATCATCGGCGCGGTGGCCGGCGTGAGCCTCATCGCCCTGATCTTCCAGATGGGCAACGTCACCGACATGACCGGCGGCTTCGGCTCCAACGGCCTGGGCGGCGTCAACGGCAGCTTCGGCGCCGGCTTCCTGCTGGAAGTGGTCCTGACCTTCCTCTTCGTCACCGCCATCCTGGGCGTCACCTCCGATAAATTCAAGCACGGCTCCTTCGGCGGCCTCATCATCGGCCTGACCCTCACCTTCGTCCACCTGGTGGGCATCGGCCTCACCGGCTGCTCCGTGAACCCCGCCCGCTCCCTGGGCTCCGCCATCGTGGCCGCCGCCTCCGGGAACAGCGACCCCATGGGCTGCGTCATCGTGTTCATCATCGCCCCCCTGGTGGGCGCCGCCATCGCCGCTGTGTTCTACAACTACTTAGAGAAGGAGTAAAGACATCCTCCGTCTTTCCTCCCGAAGGGAGTCCCCGCTATGAAATCTCCGGAAGCCATCCGCGCCATCATCCAGGAGCTGAAACGGCTCTATCCCGACGGCATCTGCTCCCTCCGGTATCAGAAGGACTATGAGCTCCTCTTCGCCACCAGGCTCTCCGCCCAGTGCACCGACGAGCGGGTCAACCAGGTCACCCCCGCCCTCTTCGCCCGGTACCCCAGCCTGGAGGCCCTGGCGGCGGCGGAGCCCGAGGACGTGGAGCCCTACATCCACTCCTGCGGATTCTTCCGGGCCAAAGCCAGGGACATCGTCCTGGCCTCCCGGATGCTCCTGTCGGACTACGGCGGCGCGGTCCCCGGCACCATGGAGGAGCTGCTGCGCCTCCCCGGCGTGGGGCGGAAGACCGCCAATCTCATCCTGGGAGACGTCCATCACACCCCCGGCGTGGTGGTGGCGGACACCCACTGCATCCGCATCACCGGCCTGCTGGGCCTCACCGACGGCACCAAGGACCCGGGCAAGACCGAGCAGCAGCTCCGGGCCTGCCTGCCTCCGGAGGAGTCCAACGACTTCTGCCACCGGATGGTCCTCCACGGCCGGGCGGTGTGCCGGGCCCGGCGGCCGGACTGCCCCGGCTGCACCCTGCGCCCCTGGTGCGATCACTTTGCCGCCATCCAGGGAGGCTGAACCGAACAACAAAAAAGCTGCCGACGGAACGTGCTGGTTCCGCCGGCAGCTTTTCTATTTCCCGTTATCTTGTGCGCTCGTAGATGATCCGCAGGCCGTCCAGGATCAGGTCCTCCTCCAGAGCGTCGATGAGGTCCGTGGCCGCGGCGATGCGGTGGGCCAGCCCGCCGGTGGCGATGACCTTCACCCCGGGGCAGTTCAGCTCCTCCACGGTCTTCCGGATCAGGTATTCCGACGCGCCGATATAGCCCCATACGGAGCCCACCTGGATCTGGGTCACCGTATTCCGGCCCAGGAAGGTATCCGGCCGCTCCAGCTCGATCCGGGGCAGGAGAGCGGTCTTCTGGGCCAGGGAATCGGCGAAGGTCCGTATCCCGGCCAGGATGCAGCCCCCCCGGTAATAGCCCTCGGCGTCGATGGCGTCCAGGGTGGTGGCGGTGCCGAAATCCACCACCACCAGGGGCGTGCCGTACTTCTCCATGGCGGCGGCGCAGGCCACGGACCGGTCCGTCCCCAGCTTGCCGGTGTCGTTGTTGAAATACTTCATGCCGGAGTCCACGTCCTCGTCCACCACGATGGGGGGCTTGCCGAAATACTTCCGGTTCATGGTCTTCAGCAGGTCCATGACCCCGGGGACCACAGAGGAGATGATGGTGTCCTCCACCTGGGACAACTCCGCGCCGATGTGCTGAAAGAACTGGCGCACCGTCAGGCCCAGCTCGTCGGCGGTGCGGTCGCTGTTGGTCACAGCGCGGAAGCTGCCCAGCAGCTTTTTCCCGTCCAGCAGACCGAACACCATATTTGTATTTCCTACGTCGATCGTCAGCAGCATCGTCGTTCCCTCCTGTGGAGCATATTCTCACGCCGGACCCGGCGCAGCAAGGGCATTGTACCATATTTCTCCCCGCTTTGCCAGATGTTTGCCGTCCCATTGATCACAAATTTCCCTCCGGGCGCATAGACTGAGACAGCAAAGTGACAGGAGGGGTTTTGATGTCAGCAGCCAAAGACCGTGTGCCGGGAGATCCCGAGGCCATCCGCCGTCTGCTCCGCCAGCCGGAGACCAGGACCGTCCTGGCCGCCCTGAGCGCCCGGGATTCCGCCCAGGTCCAGTCCGCCGCCCAGGCCGCCCTGGAGGGGGACGCCGCCGCCCTGGAGGGGCTTCTCCGGGCCATTTCCCAGGACCCGAAAACCAGGCAGGCCATGGAGACCCTGGACCGGGCCACCCGGTGAGCGCAGAGGAAAGGAGGCGGTCCCATGGCGGATCTGGAACAGGCCCTGGACCGGCTCCTGGGGGACCCGGCGGCCATGGCCCAGATCATGGACCTGGCGGGAAAGCTGAACGGGCCGGAACCAACAGCCCAGGACGAGCCGGCCCCGCCGGAGGCGGACGGGCCGCCTCCCCCCGGGGCCCTGCCGGGGGCGGACCTGGGGCAGATGGCCCCCCTCCTCGCCCTGCTCCGGCAGGGGGGCGGGGACCCCAGAAGCGAGGAGCTGCTCCGGGCTCTGCGGCCCTTCCTCTCCCCTTCCCGGCAGAAAAAGCTGGACAAGGCGGCCCGGCTGTCCGCCCTGGCCCGGACGGCCCGGGAGGCCCTGCGGCTGTGGAAGGAGGGCGAGCTGTCTGTATAACGCCTATCTCCCCCGCCCCGAAGCATATGAAAGCCGCCCGAAGGAGGGTCCTTCCGGCGGCGGGGACGGCATATTCGGTTTCCTGCGGGGGGCCGGTCTGGGAGGCCTTTGGGAAAAGCTGCCCCTGTCCGGTCTGGACAGCGGGGACCTGCTCCTCCTGGCGGTCCTCCTGCTCCTCTGGAAGGAGGGGGAGGCGGACCCCATCCTCCTGCTGACCTTAGCCGCCGCCTTCCTCCTGGATGGATGAGGGCATGGTCCCGTCGGGGAGGGTGAAGACCGCCGTCTCCTCCAGGGGGGCGCTGTAGGCGGTCTCCTCCATGGAGTACACCGTTTTGTCCCCCTCCACGGTCTCGCAAAAGGCCAGAAGGCCCGTGGCGGTCTCGATCCAGTAGCGGTCCACGGCGTCGGTCTCCCCCTGCCTGACCTCTACATAGATGCAGCTTTTCTCCCCCCGGGTGACGTAAGAGGCCTCGGTGATGGCCCCCTTGTCCGCGGTGAGAACGTCCTCATAGGTGGGGATGTGCTGGGCCAGGTCGGCGGCCCTGCTGTCGGCGGGGACCTCCTTCCAGGTGGTGTCCCCGTCGTACCAGAGGCGGAGCTTTCCCTCCCCCACCAGGCGGTGCTGGACCCCGCTGCCGGAGGTGACGGTGGTCTTGACCCAGCCGTCGTCGGCCCACATCTGGACCTGCTGGTCCCCCCGGCCGTTCTCCCCCCAGAAGAGGGTGACGGTCATGGACCGGCTGTAGCTCTCCGGCCGGGAGAGGGTGGCGATGACGCTCTGGACGGTGTCCGGGGTGACCTCAACGGGCAGAAACTGCTGGTCGGGCTCCTGGGGAGCGGGCTGATCCAGATCCGCCAGGGTCACCTGGGGGATGCGGCTGGTGAGGGCGGGCAGGCCAAAGCTGACGAAGACCGCCGCCAGCACCGTGACGGCAATGGCGGCCACCAGAACTCTCCGGTTGTTCTCCCCCATGGCTGCTCCCTCCTTTCCGCGGGTCCTCCCCCGGTCAAGTTCGGTTTCCGGCGGAAAATTCCTCCGGGGGGGCCTCCCGCAGGCCGTTGGTCCACAGGATGGCGTCGGCGATCCGGCGGCAGGCGTTCCCGTCGCCGTAGGGGTTCACCGCCCGGGCCATCTCCTGGTAGGCGCTCTCGTCGGTCAGGAGCCGAAGGGCCTCCTGATAAATGGGCTCCTCCTCGGTGCCCGCCAGCCGGACGGTGCCCGCCTCCACCGCCTCGGGGCGCTCGGTCTCCCGGCGGAGGACCAGGACGGGCCGGCCTAAGGCGGGCGCCTCCTCCTGGAGGCCCCCGGAGTCGGTCATGACCAGGCAGGACCGGGCCATGAGGTTGTGCATCTCGTCGGGGGTCAGCGGGTCGATGAGGTGGATGCGGGGATGGCCGGAGAGGTACTCCCCCGCCGCCTTCCGCACCACCGGGGACAGATGGACGGGGTAGACCAGCTCGGTCTCCGGGAAGTCCTCGGCGATCCGCCGGAGGGCCCGCATGATGTTGGTCATGGGCTGGCCGTAGTTCTCCCGCCGGTGGCAGGTCACCAGGATGACCTTTTTCCCCTGGTAATCCAGGGTGTTAAGCAGGTCCGTGCGGAAGCGATAGTCCGGGCGGACCGTGGTTTTCAGGGCGTCGATCACCGTGTTGCCGGTGACGAAAAGGCCGTCCCGGACCCCCTCGTTCTCCAGATTCCTCCGGTTGGCTCCGGTGGGGCAGAAGTGGAGCTGGGCCAGGCGGCCCACCATGGACCGGTTCATCTCCTCCGGGAAGGGGGAGTACCGGTCCCAGGTCCGCAGACCCGCCTCCACGTGGCCCACGGGGATCTTCTGGTAAAAGGCCGCCAGGGCGCCGGAGAAGGTGGTGGAGGTGTCGCCGTGGACCAGGACCAGGTCGGGCTTTTCCTGAGAAAAGACCTGCTCCAGGCCCAGCAGGCACTTGCTGGTGATGGTGTACAGGCTCTGGCTGGCCTCCATGATATCCAGATCGTAGTCCGGGGTGATGGCAAAGAGGCGGAGGACGTCGTCCAGCATCTCCCGGTGCTGGGCGGTGATGCAGCAGATGCTGCGGAGCTCACTCCTGCTCTCCAGCTCCTTTACCAGGGGCGCCATCTTCACCGCCTCCGGGCGGGTCCCGAAGATCGTCATGACTTTCAGGGGCATGGTCCTTCTCCTCCTTTTTTCCGGAATGGTCCCCGGCGTGGCTCATGGAGACCTTGTAGGCGATGAGCCCCGCCAGGCACAGGGCGCACAGCAGCACCATGGCCTTCAGGGCCCCGCTGGTGGTGAGGACCACGGCGGACAGGCCCAGGATGGCGCTGATGACGTACAGGATGCCCACCGCCTGCTTCTGGTTAAAGCCCATGTCGATGAGCCGGTGGTGGACGTGGCTGCGGTCCGGGGACATGGGGTTCTGCCCCTTGGAGATCCGCCGCAGGATGGCAAAGCAGGTGTCGAACAGGGGCAGGCCCAGCATGAGGAAGGGCACCGCAAAGGAAATGATGGTGTAAAACTTGAACAGGCCCTGGATGGACACCGTGGCCAGCACGAACCCCAGGAAGGTGGAGCCCGTGTCCCCCATGAAGATCTTGGCGGGGTTCTGGTTATAGGGCATAAAGCCGATGCAGCCCCCGGCCAGGGCGGCCATGGTCAGGGCCACCACGTTCTCGCTGACCAGCATGGCGATGACCAGCATGGTCAGGGAGCTGATGGCGGCCACCCCCACCGCCAGGCCGTCCAGGCCGTCGATGAGGTTGACCGCGTTGGTGATGGCCACGATCCAAATCACCGTCACCGGGACGGACCAGGCCCCCAGGACCCAGTAGGGGTTGTCGCTGAAGAGGTTGGGGTTGGATACCACCTCGATGACGTTGCCGTGGAAGACGGCGATGAGGGCGGCCACGATCTGCACCAGAAGCTTGGGCAGGGCGGGCAGGGCATAGATATCGTCAAAGATGCCCAGGATGACGATGAGGATGGCCCCCAGAAGCATCCCCCGGAGGGACTGGGACAGGGGGACGAAGACCAAGGTGCTCAGCAGAAAGCCCAGGAAGATGGCCAGGCCACCCATCCGGGGAATGGGGTGGTCGTGCATCCTTCGGTTGTCCTTGGGCACGTCCACCGCGCCCACCCGCTCGGCCAGGGACTTGACCACCGGGGTGGTGATAAACGCAATGAGCAGGGCGGCGGCCAGGGCCGCCGCAACGCCGGCGATGGCCGGCAATTCCATAAGCATGACAGTACGCTCCTTTGGATCACAGCAGGGGATCTGCCCTCAGCGAGGGGCAAAGCCCACCTTTTTGTGGACCTTCCGCAGGGTGCGGACGGCCAGGGCGGCGGCCTTCTCCGCCCCCTGGCGGTAGAGGCTCTCCAGATAGGCCTTGTCCGCCAGGAGCCGCTCGGTCTCCTCCCGGACGGGGCGCAGGGCCTCGATGACCGCGTCGCCCACAGCGGGCTTGAAGGCCCCGTAGCCCTGGCCGGCAAACTCCTGCTCCACGGCCTCGGGGGTCTTGCCGGTGACGGCGGCGTAGATCTCGATGAGGTTGGTGACCCCGGGCTTTTCGGGGGAGCGGTAGACGCCGCCCTCGCTGTCGGTGACCGCCCGCTTGAACTTCCGGGCGATG
>CACZKM010000048.1 GCA_902781745.1 Oscillospiraceae bacterium | reverse complement strand
CTTGGTTATTCAATTTTTGAGCTAACCTGTTTGCCCTCTGCCCTTAAAAGCGTTGATTTTACTGGGTTTCTTCCTGTTTTCCTATGTCAACGCTCTTAAAGGATGTCTCTTAATCAAGTGGAGCAAGTTCGAGCGCCATAGAAAGAAGCCGCCCAATCCATGTGACAGGAGAGCAAAGGGACCCGCGACAGCGGGACGGCGCAGGTGCGCCGTACGAACGTTTTTGGCAACGCCAAAAACTTCGGCGCAGCCGGATTCATTCCGGCGGAGCTAAAATAAAATCGGAGTGGAGCCCGCCACAGGCGGGCGGAACCCAAATCATAAGAAAAGGACATCCCGAAGGATGTCCTTTTCTTATGATTTGGAGCGAGTGACGAGGCTCGAACTCGCAACCCGCACCCCCAAAAGCAAGCTTTTTGGGGACCCCGCACCTCCTGGATTGAAAAATTCGCGGCTACACCGCGAATTTGGGTGGAGGCACCGAGTTCGAGCGCTTTCCTCATACATAGAAAAAACCTTCCCCATCGAGGAGATGAGGAAGGTTGTGGAGCGAGTGACGAGGCTCGAACTCGCTACCTCCACCTTGGCAAGGTGGCGCTCTACCAGATGAGCTACACTCGCATCAGCAAGGGATATAGTATCACTGCTGCGGAGCAATGTCAAGCCCTATTTGCTGATTTTCTGCAAAATTTTCCGCCTCTCCCCAGACCAGGCCGATCTCCGCCACCCGCTGGGACCCGGTCTCCGGGTAGAGAGTGACGGTCACGTCCTCCAGGGGGGGCAGGGCGGCGCTCTGGGCCTGGTAGGCCTCCTCCACCGCCTGGCGGAGGGTGTCGGCGCTGTCCTCGGCGGTGAAGTAGCTGATGCGGAAGACCACCGTCTCCGGGGTCTCCCCCAGCAGGTCCTCCAGCTCCCCCGCCACGGCGCTGCTGCCGGTGACCGAGATCACCCGGGCGATCTCCTCCGCCGTCCGGGTGTAGGCCACCTTCACGTCCACCTGGTAGTAGGCCGGGGTCTGGTCCACGTCGTACTTGATGTAGTCCACGGCATAGGCCCCCAGGGGGTCCTCCTGGGTGACCTCCAGGCAGGCCCGGTCCACGTCGGAGGCGGCGGTGCCGGTGATGCTGCCGTACTGGTACAGCCGGATCACCCCGGCCTCCTCCCCCTGGCCCACCAGGTAAAGCAGGGCGCTGACCAGGCCCTGGTAGGTCTCCGCCCGGAGGATGGCCTCGCTCTCCGACTCGTCGGAGAACTGGACGTGGGGGGAGGAATCCGCGTAGCTCCGCTCCAGCAGGGAGCCGCAGCCCGACAGGGTCAGGGCGCACAGGGCCGCCGCGACCCATCGCCTGACGGCCGTTCCTGTCTTCATCCTGTCCGCCCCCTTTCCGGTTCTGTTATCCCTCCAGCGAAAGCTGGGTGTCCCCCTGGTCCTCGGCCTTCAGGAGGGCGCCGGCGGCGGGGAGGCTCCGGGCCCGGTACCGGGACTGGTTGACGATGGGCGTGTCCGCCAGGGGCTCGGCCCGGCGGACCTTGTTGGCCTTTTTCAGGGTCATCACCTGGACCCCCTGGGTGCTCCGGGTGGTCTTCACCGGCACCAGGGCCGAGTGGAAGAGGAGGGCCCGGCCCTCGGTGGAGTAGAGCACCAGCTCGGTCTCCTCTCCCTGGGGGAGGAAGAGGATGGATTTCAGGGGGCTCTTGTCGGAATAGGCCCCGGTGAGCTTCTTCCGCCGGGTCACCGTCTGGTAGGCCGCCAGGGGCACCCGGGCGGTCTTGCCGTTTTCAAAGAAGAACAGCAGGTGGCCGGAGTAGTCCCCGGGCAGGCAGGCCCATACCGGGCTCTCCCCCTGGTCCATCTCCAGCCGGGCGGGAAGGAAGTCCCCCAGGACGCTGGCCTTGGCGTCGTCAAAGGTGTTGGCCCAGACCTTGTAGCACTGGCACCTGTCGGTGAACAGCAGGAGCTCGGCGTTGCTGTCGGTCTCCCAGTGGAAGGCGGGGCCGTCCCCCTCCTTGTACTTCTGCTCCCCGTTCATCCGCAGGGACTGGGGGGTGATCTTCTTGAAGTACCCCTCCCGGGAGAGGAAGAGGTGGACCGGGTAGGCCGGCGGGGCCTCGTCCTCGGGCTCCAGGGCGGCGGCCTCCACCTCGTAGAGGATCTCCGTCCGGCGGGGAGCGGCGTACTGCTTTTTTACGGCGGTGAGCTGCTTGACGATCTCCCGCCGGATGCGGACGGGCCTGGCGATGAGGTCGGAAAGGTCGGCGATCTCCTTTTCCAGGTCCTCGGTCTCCTGGAGGCGCTTGAGGATATACTCCTTGTTGATGTTCCGCAGGCGGATATCCGCCACGTACTCCGCCTGGATCCTGTCGATGGAGAAGCCCTCCATCAGGTTGGGCACCACCATGGCGTCCTGCTCGGTGTTCCGGATGATGGCGATGGCCCGGTCGATGTCCAGGAGGATGGCTCCCAGGCCGCGGAGGAGGTGGAGCTTGTCCTCCTTCTGCTTCAGGGTGAACTGGGCCCCCCGCCGGACGCAGTCGGTCCGCCACTGGGTCCAGCGGTCCAGGATCTCCCCCACCCCCATGACCTTGGGCATCCCGTCCACCAGGATGTTGAAGTTGCAGGCGAAGGAGTCCTGGAGGGGGGTGACCTTGAAGAGCTTCTGCATGAGCTTGTCCGGGTCGGCCCCCCGCTTCAGGTCGATGGCCAGCTTCAGGCCGGACAGGTCGGTCTCGTCCCGCATATCGGAGATCTCCCGGATCTTGCCGGACTTGATGAGCTCCGCCACCTTGTCGATGATGGCCTCGGCGGTGGTGGTGTAGGGAATTTCGAAAATCTCGATGAGGTTTTCCTTTTTCAGATACCGCCACTTGGCCCGGACCTTGAAGGAGCCCCGGCCGGTGCGGTAGATGTCCTCCAGCTCCTTCCGGTCGTAGAGGAGCTGGCCCCCGGTGGGAAAGTCCGGGGCCTTCAAGACCTCCAGCAGGTCGGCCTGGGGGTCCTTGATCCGGGCGATGGCGGCGTCGCAGACCTCTCCCAGGTTGAAGCCGCAGAGGTTGGAGGCCATGCCCACGGCGATGCCCATGTTGGCGGAGACCAGGATGTTGGGGAAGGAGGTGGGCAGGAGCACAGGCTCGGTGAGGGTGCCGTCGTAGTTGGGCACGAAGTCCACCACGTCCTTGTCGATGTCCCGGAAGAGCTCCTGGCAGATGCCGTCCAGCTTGACCTCGGTGTATCGGGAGGCGGCGTAGGCCATGTCCCGGGAGTAGACCTTGCCGAAGTTGCCCTTGGAGTCCACCGGGGGGTGGAGGAGGGCGCCGTAGCCCCGGGACAGCCGCACCATGGTCTCATAGATGGCCCCGTCGCCGTGGGGGTTGAGCTTCATGGTGGCCCCCACCACGTTGGCGGACTTGGTCCGGCTCCCGGAGAGGAGCTTCATCTGGTACATGGTGTACAGCAGCTTCCGGTGGGAGGGCTTGAAGCCGTCGATCTCCGGGATGGCCCGGGAGATGATGACGCTCATGGCGTAGGGCATATAGTTGATCTCCAGGGTGTCGGTGATGGGCTGCTCCAGCACCTGGGCGCGGAGGCCCATGACGTGGGAGGTGTCCACCCGCTTCTTCCCCTGGTCGGGGGTTTTCTTCTTTGCCATAGGTTTGATGTTCCTTTGTTGGATGGTATCAACTGAATAAAAAGCCTCGCAGAGTTCCGCTTTCCGCAGAAAGCGGAATCTATTCAAATCATTTTTTCCCGGGCGTGTACCGGGAAAAAATACTTCTCGCGAAGGGAGTGTGCCCGCAGGGCGCGCGAGCGCAGCGCAATCCCCTACTTTTTGAAGCCCAGCGAAGCGGGTTCAAAA
Source organism: Oscillospiraceae bacterium (assembly GCA_902781745.1). Classification (GTDB taxonomy): domain Bacteria; phylum Bacillota; class Clostridia; order Oscillospirales; family Oscillospiraceae; genus Evtepia. Next base: position 17,668 of record CACZKM010000048.1, on the reverse strand, counting down.
AGTGTTTACAAGATATTTCTGCATCGCGGACACACCCGGGCGAAGGGGGACAGCGTGGCCAGGAGCTTCCCGCAGTGGGGGCACCGGGCCCCGGCGGTCACCAAGGCCAGACCCACCGCCACGCAGGCCAGGCCCAGCCACAGCCGGGAGGCCACGATGAGGATACAGCCCAGGACCACCACGATCCAGCCGTTTTTCCGAAGCTGCCGGTTGTTCATGCCGCCCCTCCTTTCCGGGTTTCGATCATTCCGCTTCTGCCATATCCGCCTGGAGGATCTCCGCGCCGGCGGGGAGGGCCAGGGAGGGCAGGGTGGTGACGGTCTTGACGGTGCTCTCGGCGGTCAGGGAGAGGTCGAAGAGGCCGTCCATGGCCAGCCGGAAGGTGAGCTTGCCCGCGGTCTCCGTGCCCGAGGCCCGGAGGGCGCCGGTGAGGACGCTTTCCAGCTTCAGGTCCCCGGAGATGTTGTAGTTCCCCCTGGGGTCGGCGGTGAAGGAGCCGGTGGCCTCGATCCCCTCCAGGTCCAGGCCGGTGACCGGCGTCTCCGCGCCCAGGGAGGCCAGCAGGGAGGACAGGTCCATGGTCCAGGTGCAGGCGTCGCCCTTCTTCTCCACATGGCTGTCGCCGAAGACGGCCTCCAGCATGGGGAGGGCCATATCCAGGGCCTCATCCAGGTAGAAGGCGGTCTCCGGGTCCTGGAGGAGGGAGTTGACCAGAAGGATGCCGATGGTGACGGGGCCCTGGGTGAGCTCCGTCATGTCCACGCCCGCCTGGGTCAGGTCCCCCAGGGCCAGCCACTGGTTGTCCTCCATGGGCACGCCGTTCAGGAGCTCCAGGAGCACCGGAGCCCGGAGGTACAGGCCGCCGTTTCGGTCCAGAAGGAGGGTGGCGGTGAGGTTGGCGGGGTTCGTCTTCAAGAGGGTCTTCAGGGAGAGCCGGGACTGGCCCGGCAGCTCCAGGTCGGTTTTGGCCAGAGCCCGGAGGGCCTCCTTTGCGTTGAGGGTCAGGTCCACCCGGAAGGCGGTGCCGTCGGTATAGGTCACGGCGGTGCCGGAGAAGGGGAGGACGGCGGACTTGCCGGCCTGGTCATAGCAGGTGAGGTTCAGGGTGAAGCTGGTGGTCTCCTGGGTCTTTCTGTCCCGCAGGGCCACCAGCCGGGCCCGGAGGATCTCATTGATCTCCTGGAAATCCTGGTCGATCTCCTTCATGAGCCGCTGGTCGTCCACGATGACCACCGTGCGGCGGTCGCCGTTCCACAGGACGGTGTAGTTGCTGGCCTCGGCCAGGAAGCGGACGGGGACCATGGTGCGGCCGCTTTTCAGGTAGCAGGCGCAGTCCATTTTCTCGGTGGTGGTCTCGCCGCCGGTGAAGATGGTGTAGGTGTCGCTGCCGATGGTGAAGTCCACCACGGCGTCGTTGAGGGTGATGGTCACGCCCTTGTTCTCGGCGTGGTATTCCACCTCAGCCCCCATGCCCTCCATCACCGCCCGGACGGGGACCATGGTGCGGCCCTTCCGCAGCTCGGGGGCCTGGTCGGGGAAGGCGATCATCCTGCCGTCGAACATCACGTTCACCCGGCCGGGGACGCCCCCCTTTTCGGTGATGGCGATGTCATCGCCGTACTCCCGGCCGGTGATCTCGCTATAGCCTTCGTGGTATCCGGTCTCGTAGCCGTCGCACCTGCCCATTTCATAGCCGTACTCATAGGAGGAGGCGGCATACTTCCCCTCCTCCACGGGGGGGACTGTCTCATAGGGGTTCGACGGGGCGCCCGCCCGGCCGTCGGCCTGACCGGCGGCATAGCCCTCCTCATAGGCCTTTTCATAGGCGGCGTCATAGCCCTCGGTGTAGTGGCAGAGGTAGCCGTCCTGGTAGCCCCAGTAGGCACCCCAGATGGTCCCGGCGGCATAGCCCTCGTCATAGGTCTCCCCGGACTCTTCCTCCTCGGGGACGGGCTCCTCCTTGAGGGACAGGCCCTTGTCCACGTCGGCCTTGCCCTGCTGGAAGGCCTTGTCGTAGGCGGCGTCGTAGCCGTCGCTCCAGCCCCGGTCGTAGGGGGAGTCTTCGCCGTCCTCGTCGTAGGCGGCGATGGTCATGGGGGCCTCCTCCTCCGGGTCCTCCGCCGCCAGGGCGGGGACCGCCAGAGAGAGGGAGAGGGTCAGGGCCAGAATGGCCGCAAGCAGTTTTTTCATGGCTGTTCTCCTTTCAAATGCTCTTCTGTGGTTATTGGAAACGGCGGGTCTCTCAGGAGATGTCCGCCAGGTCCAGATACTTGTAGCCGTTTAAGGCGATGTGCTCCTTCCGCCCCTGGGCGTTCTCCCCCAGCAGCAGGTCGAAGACCTGGGCGGTGGCCGCGGCCTCGTCGGGCATCACCCGGATGAGGCGGCGGGTCTCGGGGTTCATGGTGGTCATCCACATCATCTCCGGGTCGTTCTCCCCCAGGCCCTTGGACCGCTGGATCACGGGCTTCTTCCCCTCCAGCTTGGCCAGGACCTCCGCCTTCTCCTTCTCGGAATAGGCGAACCAGGTCTTGCCCCCGGCGGTGATCTCGTACAGGGGGGATTCCGCGATGTAGACATACCCCTGCTGGATCAGCGTGGGGGTGAGCCGCCAGAGCATGGTCAAAATCAGGGTCCGGATCTGGTAGCCGTCCACGTCGGCGTCGGTGCAGATGACGATCTTGCTCCACCGGAGGTTGTCCAGGTTGAAGAGGGAGAGGTCCTTGTTGTGCTTGTCGGTGACCTCCACCCCGCAGCCCACCACCTTGAGCAGGTCGGTGATGATCTCGCTCTTGAAGATCTTGCCGTAGTCGGCCTTCAGGCAGTTGAGGATTTTGCCCCGGACGGGCATGATGCCCTGGAATTCCGCGTCCCGGCCCAGCTTCACCGAGCCCAGGGCGGAGTCCCCCTCCACGATATACAGCTCCCGGCGGGACACGTCTCGGGTCCGGCAGTCCACGAACTTCTGGACCCGGTTGGCGATGTCCACGTTCCCCGCCAGGCTCTTGCTCTTGATGGTGAGCCGCGCCTTCTCCCCGGCCTCCCGGCTGCGCTTGCTGATGAGGATCTGCCGGGCGGCCTCCTCCATGTCCTGGGGGTGCTCCAGGATAAAGATCTGGAGCTTTTCCCGGAGGAAGTCGGTCATGCCCTCCTGGATGAACTTATTATTGACCGCCTTCTTGGTCTGGTTCTCATAGGAGGTCTGGGTGGAGAGGTTGTTGGAGACGAAGATCAGGGTCTCCTGAATGTCCGGCCAGGTGATCTTGGCCTCGTTCTTGTTGTACTTCCCGTTCTGCTTCAGCCACCCGTCCACAGCGGAGAGGAAGGCCGAGCGCATGGCCTTCTCCGGGGCCCCGCCGTGCTCCAGCCAGGAGGAGTTGTGGTAGTGCTCCACCACGTGGACGGAGGGGGAGAAGCAGAAGGCGCAGGAGAGCTTTACCTTATAGTCGGGCTTGTCCGGCCGGTCCCGGCCCTCCCGCTCCCCGGCCCAGAACTGGACGGGGGTGTGGGGGCCCTCTCCGGCCAGCTCCTCCACGTAGTCGGCGATGCCGTGCTGGTAGGCGTACACCGTCTCCTGAAAGCCCCGTTCCCCCTGGTCCCGGAGCCTGAAGACCACCCCGGCGTTGACCACCGCCTGGCGGTGGAGGACGTCGGTGAAGTAGTCCAGGGGGATGTCCGTGGCGGTGAAGACCTCCAGGTCAGGCAGCCACGTGATGGAGGTGCCCGTCTTTTTCCGGTCGGCGGGGGAAATCTTCATCTCTCCCACCAGCTCCCCCTTCTCGAAGTGGAGGTCGTACCGCTTCCCGTCCCGGCGGACGGTGACGTCCATGAAGGCGGAGGCGTACTGGGTGGCGCAGGCCCCCAGGCCGTTGAGGCCCAGGGAGTACTCGTAGTTCTCCCCGGCGGCGTTGTCGTACTTGCCCCCGGCGTAGAGCTCGCAGAAGACCAGCTCCCAGTTGTACCGCCCCAGCTTCTCGTTCCAGTCCACGGGGCAGCCCCGGCCGAAGTCCTCCACCTGGATGCGGCCGTCTCGGTAGCGGGTGACCACGATCTCCGTGCCGTAGCCCTCCCGGGCCTCGTCGATGGCGTTGGAGAGGATCTCGAAGACCGCGTGCTGGCAGCCCTCCAGCCCGTCGGAGCCGAAGATGACCCCGGGCCGCTTCCGCACCCGGTCGGGGCCCTCCAGCATGGAGATGGATTCGTTGCCGTATTCCGGCTTGGTCTTTGGCATGATGGTCAGGTTCTCCTTCTCTTGTTCTGAATCGAAACGGGGTCACAAAACCCCAGTTTAATCACAGTCCTCTATTTTAATCTGTGTCCCCACCGGTGTCAAGTGCTCCCCGGCCTCCCGCCTCCCCCAAAAAGGGGACAGACGGGGCCCCAGGCCGCCCCCGCCGGAGGTCCCGGAAAAAAACCGCTCTCTTTTCCAGAAAGGGAGTTGACGTTTCTTGTCGGAGTATGGTACAATAAACCGAAATGTTACGAAAGGTTACAAACGATTACAATTCTCTCTCGAATGGTGTCATAGGGCGCTTTGCTCGAACGATCAAGCCCCGGAGGGACATTTGATCCTTCAATCAAAGCGCCGTATCTGACAGGCAGAGATGCAAGGAGGAACGCAGTCCTATGGAATCGAAGCAGATGACTCTTCGGAGCCAGACGGTCAAGTGCCCCCACTGCGGGGAGTATTACTCCGTCACCTATAAATACTGTCCCTTCTGCGACGCCGGGCGCAAGGCCGAGGAAAGGAAAAAGGCCGCCCGGAAGCAGCAGGCGGCCTCCCTCTTCACCGGCCTCTTCGGCGGCAAGGACGAGGAGGGCGAGGGCATGGACGTTCCCGTCCAGGAGGCCCCCCGCCACCGCCGGGAGCACCGGGGCGAGGAGCGCCCCGAGGCCGAGCACAAGACCGAGCACAAGTCCAAGCACCGGTCCGCCGCCCCCGTGTCCACCCCCATCCCCCGCAGCGAGGGCTTCCGGAAGAAGAAGACCAGCGAAATGACCGAGGAGGAAAAGAAGGCCTACCGCGCCGAGCGGGAGGCCCGCGCCGCCGCCCGGAAACGGGAGCGGGACCGGGCCGCCCGGGCCGCCGCCCTGGTGGAGCTGGACGCCTCCCCCGCCATCGACCAGACCCAGGCGGAGCCCGCCCCGGCCGCCGAGGCCGTCCCCGCCATGGAGACGGTGGAGATCACCCTCGACCCCATGGGCGCAGCCCCCGCCGGCCTGACGGCGGAGCCCGCCCCGGCGGAAGCCGCCGCCTCGGCAGCGACCCCCGCCCCCGCCGAGGCCCCCGCCGCCCCGGTCCAGGAGCCCCAGGGCTTCCTGCTGGACGACCTGGGGGACCAGATGGACGCCGCCCCCGTGGAGCCCGACGCCATCGTGGAAGAGGCCCCCGCCCCCGCCGTGGAGGTGGAGGTCCCCATTCCCGTGCCCGAGGCCACCCCCAAGGCCGTGGACCCCGCCGCCATCCTCCAGGGCGACAGCGAGCTGGACGCCCTGCTCTCCGAAATTCGCGGCCTGCTGGATGAGGGTCCCTCCGTGACCCCCGGCCAGACCGAAGCCGCCGCCCCGGCGGCTCCTGCGGCAGCGCAGCCTGTAGTGGAGGCCGTTCAGGCGGCTCCTGCGGCAGTTCAGCCCGTGGCGGAGGCCGTTCAGGCGGCTCCTGCGGCAGCGCAGCCTGTAGTGGAAGCCGTTCAGGCCGCGCCCGAGGCAGTTCAGCCTGTGGCGGAAGCCGTTCAGGCGGCTCCTGCGGCAGCGCAGCCCGTGGCGGAGGCCGTCCAGGCCGCGCCCGAGGCAGTTCAGCCCGTGGCGGAAGCCGTCCAGGCTGTGACCGAAGCAGCCCAGCCTGCGGCGGAAGCCGCCCAGGCTGTGACCGAAGCCGCCCAGGCCCCCGTCCAGGAGGCCCCCGCCGCGCCCCAGGTCTCCGCCATGGACCTGGAGGGCCCCGAGCTCCTGTGGTCCCCGGAGACCACCGCCGCCGTGGAGGCGGCGGCCATGCGGAAGACCGAGGCCCCCGCCCGCCACCGGAACCCCCAGGCACGGCAGCGGAAGCAGCCCCAGAAGAAGGGCCTCCCCCTGGTGCCCATCATCGCCGGGATCATCGTGGTGGTCCTGGCCGCCCTGCTGGTGACCAAGGTCATCGGCCCGGCCATCCAGAAGTCCAAGGAGGCGGAGACCATCTCCCTGGTCCAGACCGACGTGACCCTCACCGCCCCCGGCGCCACGGAGACCCTGGTCCCCGTCTTCCAGCCGGAGGGGAGCTCCGCCGAGGTCAAGTGGACCTGCTCCAACTGGGCCGCGGTGGACGTGAACCCCGAGGGCGTCCTCACCGCCAAGGCCCCGGGCACCGCCCTGGTGGCGGCCACCCTGCCCAACGGCGAGAGCGTCATGGCCAACATCACCTGCACCTGGGATGAGACCGCCTACGCGGCCGAGGGCGGCGACGTCGCCGCCGAACCGGTGGTAGCGGGTCTCAGCACCACGGAGATTACCCTGGACGCCCAGGGGAACACCCAGCAGCTCACCCTCAACGGGGTCACCGGCGCGGTGAAGTGGACCAGCAGCAAGCCCGCCGTGGCCACGGTCTCCGCCGACGGCACCGTCTCCGCCATCAGCAAGGGCAGCGCGGTGATCACCGCCGAGTCCAACGGGAGCAAGTATACCTGCAACGTCAGATGCGTCTGGTGATGCGGGGAATCCATCAAAATAACAGCGCGGCGATTGCAACGCACAGCAAGCCATAACGTAAACGTAGAGCCTTCTCGGCTCCCCCTTTGGGGTCAAACAGTCCGGGGGACTGTTTGATAGAATCAATGCGAAGCCACATTGGTTCTTGCTGGCAGCCGCATAGCGGCTGACTGAGGGGGTTACTGTAAGGTTTGTAATCGTGTTGCAATCGCCGCACGTTTCGTTCGGAAGGATATCAGCCTTTCCCCACCGCCCGGTCATACAGGGCTTTTTTGGACAGGGAGAGATCCGCCGCCGCCCGCTTTACCGCGTCCCGGGTGGACAGGCCCTCCCCCTTCAGCCGGTCCACCAGGGCCAGACCGTCCTCCAGGGTGTAGGTCACCTCTTCCGCCTCCGGGGCCCCCTCCACCACCAGGACGAACTCCCCCTTGGGGGGCGTTTCGGCCCAGCGGTCCGCCGCCTGGCCCAGGGTGGTGCGGAGGACCTCCTCGTGGAGCTTGGTCAGCTCCCGGCAGAGGCTCACCCGGCGGTCCGGGCCGAAGGTCTCCGCCAGGTCCCGGAGGGTGGCGGCCAGCTTGTGGGGGGCCTCGTGAAAGACCATGGTCCGGGTCTCCCCCCGGAGGGAATCCAGGTGGGCCCGGCGGTTCTTCTTGTTCATGGCCAAAAAGCCCTCAAAGGTGAACCGCCCCGTGGGCAGCCCCGACACCGCCAGGGCGGTGACGAAGGCCGAGGGGCCGGGGATGGCCACCACCTCCACGCCGTTTTGGGCGCAGAGGGCCACCAGCTCCTCCCCGGGGTCGCTGATGGCGGGCATCCCCGCGTCGGTGACCAGGGCGCAGGTCTCCCCCGCCAGGAGCCGGGCCAGGAGCTCCTCCCCCCGGGTCTCGGCGTTGTGGCGGTAATAGCTCACCATGGGCTTGCGGAGGCCGAAGTGGTTGAGGAGCTTCAAGGTCACCCGGGTGTCCTCGGCGGCGATGAAGTCCGCGTTGGCCAGGGTCTCGATGGCCCGGGGGGAGAAGTCCCGCAGGTTGCCGATGGGGGTGGCCACCAGGTATAAGATTCCGGCCATGGTGCGGCCTCCTTTTTGATTACAGTCTGGACCGAACGGCTCGGTCGATGGTTTGGCAGACCGCCTGGAAGTGACGGTCGATCTCATAGTTGGTGAAGCGCAGGATAGCCAGGTCGTTATTTCTCAGGATCCTTGCGCGATCTGCGTCGTGGGCCGCGCCCGAGGGTGTGGCGTGCTGGCTGCCGTCGATCTCTATGACCAGCCGAGCGGCGGCGCAGTAGAAATCGGCGATAAAGGAGCCGAGGATTCGTTGGCGGTATATTCTGACGGGATAGGTACGGAGGAACAGGTACCACAGCTTTCGCTCCTGGGGCGTCATGTTTTTTCGGAGCTCTTTGGCGCGGGGGAGGAGGTTGTGGTTTCGAAGGATACGCATGGGGTTGGCCTCCTTTGGCGGGTGTGATGTGCCCTTCGGGTAACCCCCTCAGTCATTTGCTTCGCAAATGCCAGCTCCCCCTCCGGGGGATGTGCCCTTCGGGTAACCCCCTCAGTCATTTGCTTCGCAAATGCCAGCTCCCCCGGAGGGGGAGCCGAGAAAGCTCTGCGTCTACCCTTCGGTAGTCTCTTGCCTCCCCCTCCGGGGGAGGTGCCCCAGTGCGCACACTGGGGCGGAGGGGGTTACGTTGCGTGCTGATCATGCTTCCAAGGGAGCACATGGCGGAGGGGGTTACGTTGGGTGCTGATCATGCTCCCGAAGGAGCACATGACGGAGGGGGTTACGTTGCGTGCTGATCATGCTTCCGAGGGAGCACATGGCGGAAGAGGCCGCGTTGTGCCCTCATCCTGCTTCCGAAGGCAGCCAAGAAACCGTGCTACCCTTCTTCCTGATACGCCGTGGGGAGCACCTCCAGCCCCGGCCCGCCGTCCTTCACCGCCTCTACCAAAACGGCGTAGGGCGGTTTTTTTGTGTCATAGGCCAGAAGCTGCATCCGCTTGGGCTCCAGCCGGGCGGCGGCCAGGGCGGCGAAGAGCTCCGCCAGCCGCTCCGGGCGGTAGACCACGGCGAACCGGCCCCCGGTGCGGGTGAGACGCCCCGCCCGGCGGCACAGGTCGGCCACGGAGCAGGTCTCGTCCATCCGGGCGGTCCCGCCGGACTTCCCCGACCCCGCCCGGAAGTAGGGGGGGTTGGAGATCACCAGATGGAAGGTATCCGGGGGCAGGAGGGCTTCGTCCCGCAGGTCCCCGGTGCGGATGGTCCCGGCCAGGCCGTTGTCCGCCAGGTTCCGCCGGGCCAGGTCCGCCGCCGTGGGGTCCAGCTCCACCCCGGTGAGGGACAGGGCGTTTTCCCGCTGGGATAGGAGCAGCAGGAGAGACCCCACCCCGCAGCCCAGGTCGCACACCGTCCAGCCGGGGCGGACCGTGGCGAAGGAAGCCAGGCGGACGCTGTCCCGGCCCAGCTTGAAGCAGGAATCCGACTGCCGCAGGGTATAGGTCCCCAGGTATTCCACGGACTCCATGGCTCAGCCCTCGTCCATGGCCTTGATCTGCCGGACCAGCCAGCGAACCGTCCGGCCGGTCATCCCCCAGATGAAGTGGCCCTCATACTCGTAGATGGGCACGTCCATCCACCCCCGCCGCCAGGGGTAGTCGTGGGGGAAGCCGATGCGGTCGAAGGGGAAGGCGTCGTCCACCGCCGCCGACACGGGGTAGCGGTAGACCTCCTCCTCATAGTTTACTAAGTAATCCAGGGGCACCAGAAAGGTGTTCTGGACCTCGCTGACGCTCTCGCGCATGGCCCGCAGCCCGGCGGGGCTGACCTTTCCCAGGAAGGGGAAGACCACCCGGTCGCTGATGTCCTGGGCCACATCCAGGGGGGCTAATATCTCGATCTCCTCTTTGGGGATGCCCAGCTCCTCCCAGGTCTCCCGGAGGGCGGTCTCCTGCCGGGTCTCCCCGGGCTCCCGCCGTCCCCCGGGGAAGCAGACCTCGTTGGGCTGGTGGCCCACCAGGGTGGAGGCCCGGGTCTCGAAGAGAAGCCAAAGCCTCCCCTCCTTCTCCACCAGGGGCACCAGGACGGCGTACTCCCCCACGGTGCCCTGGAGCCCCAGCTCCCGGCGGGAAAAATAGTCCTTCAGTCGGTGGATGGTCATGGGCGCTTGCCTCCCTTCCCTCAGGATTCGGGCACGGTGAATTTGGACAGGTAGTCTGTCTCCTGCCACAGGACCACCTTCCCGGCCCGCCGGCTGGCGGCCACGTCGATGAGCCGCTGGTTCCGGCTGCCCCGGAAGTGGAGCTCGTAGGACTGCTCCTTCTCCAGGAAGGGGCCGTCCACCAGCACGTCGGTCTCGGCCAGGAGGGCGTTCCAGTCCGGGTCGTTTTTGCCCAAAATCTGTTCGTAGGTGTACCCCGTGTAGGTCCACACGGTCTTGCCCCGGGCGTGGGCCATGGCGGCCAGCCGGGCGCAGTCCGCCGCCTGGTAGAAGGGCTCCCCTCCGGAGAGGGTCAGCCCCGCCGCCAGGGGGTTTTTGTCCAGCCCGGCGATGAGGGCCTCCAGGCTCTCCTCCCGGCCCCCGGCGGGGTCGTGGGTCTGGGGGTTGTGGCAGCCCGGGCAGCGGTGGGGACAGCCCTGGGTAAAGACGGCAAAGCGCAGGCCGTGGCCGTCTACAATGGAGTCGTTGACTGTGTTGGCGATCCGCATAGGGTCAACCTCCTGTTGATCGTACTCCGGCCATGATGATCCGACAAAAAGCCTCGCAGAGTTCCGTTTTCCGCAGAAAACGGAATCAGGTGCAATCATTTTTTTGCCGGCTTTGCCGGTGAAAAAATACTTCTCGCGGAAGGAGTGTGTTCGCCTGAAAGGCGGGCGCGCGAGTGAAGCGCAAACCCCTCGTGGCAAGAAAGGCGTCAGCCTTTTTTGCCACGCCCCTATCCCATGGCCCGGGTGAAGGTGACGGTCTTCCCCTCCAGGCCGAAGAGCAGGGGGTCGCCGTCCAGGTGAGTGAGGTACAGGGTGTCCTCGTCGGCCAGCTCCATCCGGTAGGAGCCGATGGTGGCGTACGCCTGGGCTCCCTCCTCCAGCAGGGTCCCGCCGGTGAGGTAGAGGTCCAGGGTGACGGCGCCCTCATCGGGGTTGTCCCGGGCGGTGCCGGTGAAGCGCTCCAGGATGACCCCGGGCTCCCGGTAGTAGAAGAAGTCCACCGCCCCGTCCTTTACCAGGCCCAGGCAGCAGGTGCAGGGCTCCCCGCTGCCGTCGGCCACGTCGACGGCGGCCCAGTCCCCGGAGTAGTCGGGGATGCCCTCGGGGGGCAGGTCGGGGTAGACGGAGAAGTCGTAAACCCCCTCCACGGCGGACCGGTCCAGGGTGCCGTCCCGGAGGCTCAGGCAGGGGGACCAGGACAGGGTCTGGCCATCCGGGGCGGTGACGGTGACCCGGAGGTTGGGCAGGATGTCGCTGACATTGCCCATGAGGAGCACCGGGTCCCCGGCGTCGCTCTCATAGAGGACCCGGCCGGCCTCCCCCCGGAAGTCGTTGCCCTCGTCCATGATCCACTCGGTCACGGTGACGGCGCTGTCCCTGTCCCGGGGCACCACGCAGTAGACCTCCATGCCCGAGGCCACGGCGGCCTGTTCCCAGTCCAGGTCCGCCAGGAAGGGCCAGGCGTCGAGATAGTATTCCGCAATGAGCTCGTCATAGGCCTCCTGTCCGCCCTCGGACAGGCCCCCCAGGAAGGCCGCGCCCACCAGGTTCCCGGTGGTTTCGATCTCCGTCCGCAGCCGGGCCAGGGAGGGGTCCTCCGCCGGGTCGGCGGGGGGCTCCGTCTGGTCCTTGGTCTGGGTCTCGGCGGTCTTGGGGTCCTCGGCGGGGGCGGGCTCCTCTGCTGTGGAGCCGCAGGCGGTGAGGGCCAGGAGAAGGGTCAGGAGCAGGGGAAGAACGGGGATCCGTTTCATGGGAACGCCTCCTTTGCAGCGAAAAGCAGGGCTTTTCCAGGGAACAAGCACAATAGAGTGTCCTGCTTAAAAAACAGTATAACATGAGACCGGGGTATGTTGCAACACATACCCCGGCTTGATTCCGCCTTGTTTATGTCTTGTCGGATTGGTTGTTCCCCAGCCGGAAGGTGTCCAGCATGGGCTGCATCCCCTCGACCCACACCGCCTGGCGGGTGGGGCCCCGGACGGTGATGGTGACGGCGTACAGGGGGGAATCCTCCCTCCCCCGGTCCGCCCCCAGGTCCACGATGGCCTCGGCGGTCCAGCCGTTGGCCTCGGGGTAGAACACCACATGGGCGGGATACTCCCCGGCCTGCCGGGCCCGGCTCTCCAGGTCGGTGTACTCCGGGTCCGCGGCCTTGGCCTCCAGGCCCGCCAGCCAGGTGTCCCGGAGGGCCCGGGTGGTGAGCCTTGCCAGCCAGATCTGGGTGCCGTCGGCCTTCACCAGGTCCGCCCCGCCGGTGGGGCCTGGGGTGAAGACCTGGGGATCGTATTCCACGTAGAACAGGCCGTCATAGCAGGGGTAGGTCATCAGGGGATGGGGCTCGTCCGCCGGGGCGGGCCCGTCGGCGGTCTTTTCCTCGGACCGGCCGCTGCCGGCGGGGGAGGGCGCGGAGGGGGCCGCGGTCCCCTGGTCGGAGGCGGGGACCTCCTGGGGGTCTTCCTCCTCCTCCGGGGCGTCCACCCGGCCCGTCACCACGGGCTGCACCGGGCGCTCCTCCTCGGGGACGTAGTCCACCCCCGTCAGGACGAAGACCCCGGTCTTCTTGCCGATGGTCAGGGTGAGGACCCCTTCCTCGGTCCAGGTCCCCTCCGCCTCCCGGCCGTCTCCCCAGTTGGAGTCCCAGCGGAAGGCGGGGCCCTCCACGGACCAGGTCCCCGGGTCCTCCTGCTCGTCCAGGTACAGGTCCCCCTTGCCGTCGTCGTACAGCCGGAGCCAGGTCCGGGCGGGGTCCAGGGTCAGGTCCTCCTGGATCAGCCGGCGGCAGGTGTACAGCCCCGGGGCGGGGCCTTCGGCTGCCCCGGAGGGCTCTTGGGCGGTCTCGCAGGCGCACAGGACCAGGGCCAGGGCCAGGACCAGGGCCCAGACCGGCAGCCGTCTTGCCAGGGGGTTCATTCTTCCGCGGCCGGGGCCTGGCCGGAGCGGGCGATGGACTCCAGCACCATCCGCGCCCCGCCGTAGGAGATCTCCGAGGCCGCCTGGGCCACCTCGTCCAGGTCGAACTCCTGGTGCTGGAGCCAGAGGACGTAGAGAGCCATGATCCCGGTGGTGACGTACTCCAGGTAGAGGTCCAGCTTCACCCTTGAGACGGCGGTGGCGCCCAGGGTGTCGGCGTAGGTGGTCAGCAGGGAGTTCTTCATGCACTCCTTGAGCTTTTCATAGAAGAATCTGTACCGGTCCATCACCAGCATCCGGCGGTAGAAGTCCGAGGACTCCAGGATGATGGCGTTGATCTCCCGGAACAGGGCCAGGGCGTCGAAGTCCGGCTGGAAGAGGTCGTAGCCGGAGATCACCGTCTCCAGCTTCCCCAGCAGCTCCTGCTGCATCTCCGCCAGGACCTCCCCGATGGAGCCGTAGTGGAGGTAGAAGGTCTTCCGGTCGATGTCCGCCCGCTCCGCCAGCTCCTTGATGGTGATCTTCTCCACGGGCTTTTCCATCACCAGGGCCATCAGAGCCTCCCGGATGCGGCGCTTGGTGCGGATTTGACGCCGGTCCAGCTTTTTCGGCTTTTTCACGGTGTTTTCCATTTCATATCCCTCTTCTCGGGTCCGTCATACTCTCTCTTGAGGACCCATAATCTAGAATAAGTATAATCCTCACTTGTTTCTCAGTCAACGTCCCAAGGCCAAAAAACCGCGGTTTTCCGCAATTTTTTCCAACAAAAAGGGACCCGTCCGGGGAAAAATGGACAGGTCCCAGAGGGTTTGTTGTTTATCTAACGAATTGGGGCTTGCTGTTACGCAGCCTCCTCCATGGCCTCCTCCATGGCCTCGGTCTCCTCCTGGGTCAGGAGGTCCTGGACGGAGTCGGCGTAGGAGTCGGCGTTCAGGGCCTCCTCGGGGATCTCGATGTTGCTCATGGTGTTGTAGTCGGAGCAAACCATGGTGATGACGCACTTGTCCACAGTGAAGCCGATGTCGGCGGTCTCCTCCTCCTCGGCCAGGAGCTTGTTCATCATGTTCTGCATCATCTGGGTCATGTCCATCTCATACTTCACGGGCAGGTCGCTGTCGGGATCCAGCCAGATGGACACAGGCAGGTCGCCCATCTCGTCCAGCAGGTCCTCCATGCCCTCCAGGCCCAGGCTCTCATACTGCTCCAGCACGCCGGAGGTATCCATGACGGACTTGAGAGAGTCCTGGGAGATGACGCCGTCATACCGCACGGCGGAGACGCCGTCCACGTCCTCGGCGCCGATCTCCTTGAAGTTGGAGCCGTTCTCCAGATAGATGTCCATGCTGGCCTTGCCGTTGTACTGGGCGATGTCGCCCAGGTCATCCAGGGTGTCCTTGGACCAGCTCATGGTGCCGTCGCCGTTGTCCATGCCGGTGTACATGGTGTAGCTGCTGCCGTCCTGGACCACATACATCTTCAGGTCCATGTCAAACAGGCCCATCATGTCCATGGTCATGTCCATGTCCATCATGATGGGGTCCACGATGCAGTCGGCCTCGGCGGTGGTGTTCATCTCCATGGACTCCCCGTCGGCGGAGAAGCCCATGTCCATGTCGATGGTGTAGTGCATGGACTTCACGTCCGCAAAGGCCGCCTGGGCCCGGGTGAGGGCATCCTCGGGGGAGCTGCTGCCGCCGCATGCGCACAGCGCCAGGGACAGGGCCAGCACCACGGCGCCGGCCAGGGTCTTGGTGAGCATCTTGTTCATGTTGGGTACCCTTCTTTCTTATTAGGATAAGAACAGAATAGCACAGTTTTCGCGCAATTACCAGACCTTTACGGTATTATCATATACCGGACTTGCGCGGTGGCGCCCTGACGGACAGGCTTCACGTTCCCCCCTGCTTGGCCCGCCATTTCTCCACGGTGGCCCGGGCGATGGACAGGAAGGCGGCGGTGAGGGGGGTGCGCTCGGACTCCCGGGGGCAGAGGAGGCTGATGGTCCGGGTGAGCCCCTCGGCCAGAGGGAGGGCCTTCACCCGGTGGTTGGCGCTCAGATCCACCAGGTCCAGCCCCGGCAGGATGGTCATGCCCAGCCCCGCCTCGGTCATGGCGATGGCCATGTGGTTCTCCTGGGGCTCGAAGTCCACCAGGTTGGACTGGGAGAAGGTCTGGTACACATCCCAGATGGCGCTCTCGGAGTCGAAGCTCTCGTTGGTGGGGATGAACCGCTCCGCGCCGGTGAGGGAGGACAGGGCCACGGCCTCTTGGCCCGCCAGGGGGTGATCGGCGCTGACCACCAGGTAGTAGGGGTCCTGGTACAGGGCGACGGCTTCCAGCCCCGGGGGGCACTTGCCGGTGAAGAAGGCGCAGTCCAGGCTGTGGTCCTTCACGCCAATCTCTCCGTTGAGGTAGTAGAACTGGTGGGAGAGCTTCACCAGGGCCCCGGGGTGCTTCTCATAGAACTCCCGGAGGATGGCGGGGAGCCACTGGGAGGCCACGCTGGGGAAGATGCCCACCCGGAGGAGCCCACCGGCTCCCGCCCGGGCCATCTGGCGGAGGTGGTCCTCCATGGCCTCGATCTTCTTCATGACCTCCAGGAGAGGGGCCCCGGCCTCGGTGAGGGTCACCCCCCGCTGGTCCCGGTAGAAGAGCTTGACGCCCAGCTCGTCCTCGATGTTGTTGATGATGTATCCCAGGCTGGGCTGGGTGTAGCCCAGCACGTGGGCCGCCCGGGTGAGGGAGCCGCACTCGGCGGTCTTGATGACGGGGAGATATCTGCCCATGGCGCTCATGCTCCTTTCCGGTAAAGAGAGGATTCGTTCGGATATCTTTATAGAAAGATTCTATCACAAACTGCCCGGCGGGGAAAGAGGGAATCTTTTTCTTTCCGACAGGAGGCTATATTTGGTCCGCAGAGGGGGGAAAACCACAGGATGCAGGGGTTTGGTGCTGCTCTTGCACAATGCAATAAAAAATTTCTATAATGAAATAAGCGTTCTCAAGTTTACATGGTTATCAGCATTTTTTATAATGTTATTGGTTTTCAATAAAACCATTCTCAACGGTTTGCCTAAATCGCTGGGAAAATCCGGAGAAAGGGGGGAACTGGTTGCCCGGAATCCTGTACATCCAACCATGAACGTACAAGAGAAAGAAAAGAAAGCGACCCATAGGTTTTGCTGTCCTTCGTGACAGCGCACGAGAAAAGAGGTAAGTTTATGAGTAATGCTCCCGAAAAAAAGGGCGTTAGCGCAGTCGACTTCTTCTGTATCGGCTTCGGCGCTATCGTCGGCGTGGGCTGGGCCGTGTCCATCAACGGCTGGATGGCCTCCTGCGGCGGTCCTATCCCCGCCGGTATCGGCTATCTGGTCGTTCTGATCATGATGGTCCCCATCGGCCTGTGCTACGCGGAACTGGTCCCCATGCTCCCCGTCGCCGGCGGCGGCATGGCCTTCGCCTTCCGGGCGTTTAACGACAAGGTGGCTATGCTTTCGGGCTGGGCCTCCCTGGGCGGCATGATCGCCATCATCCCCTGGGAAGCCATTCAGATCACCGACGTGCTCGGCTATCTGATCCCCGGCATCAAGTCTGGTCCCATCCTGTACAACATCATGGACTATGAGATCTATCTGATCGTTATCGTCATCGGCACCATCTTCTCCTTCCTGCTGTTCGCTCTGAACATGAAGGGTCTGGCCGCCGCCGCCTTCGTGCAGAAGATCCTCTGCTTCGTTCTGGTGGGCGCGGGCATCCTGGGCGCCATCGCGGCTCTGGTGGGCGGCAACGCCGGCAACTGGCAGCCCATCTATGACGTCTCCAACCCCGACATCTACGGCCCCGGCCTGCGTGAGGTTTCCCACCACAGCATGTTCGGCGGCATCTTCGCCATCGTGGTCCAGGCCGCCTACTTCCTGGCCGGCTTCGAGACCATCCCTCAGGGCGTTGAGGACGCCGGCGGCGACGTGAAGACCGTCGGTAAGACCGTCGTTCTGTCCGTCACCCTGGCCTGCATCTTCTACACCGTGCTCCTCTTCTGCTTCGGCTATGGCTGGCCCTGGCAGGACTTCGTGGGCATGGCCCGCCCCGCCGCTTCCACCATGTTCAAGTCCCTGTATCCCGGTGCTGCCGGCGCGGTCCTGTACTGGATCCTGACCATCGGCGCCATCGCAGGTCTGTTCACCACCTGGAACGGCTTCTTCACCGCTTCCGCCAACATGCTCATGTCCATGGGCCGCGGCAAGCTCATCCCCAAGGGCTTTGCGTATCAGAACGCCAACGGCGTCGCCGTTCGCGGTCAGATCGTCTGCCTGGTGCTGTCCCTCATCGGCCCCCTGCTGGGCGCCAACCTGATCGACACCATCACCTGCTTCTCCGCCCTGGCCTTCATCCTGTCCTGGACGATCACCAGCTGGTCCGCCTTTATGCTGCGGAGAACGGCGCCTGACATGGAGCGCCCCTACAAGATGCCCGGCGGCATCGCCATGGCGGCTTTCTCCTCCATCGTCTGCACCATCGTGTTCATCATGTCCTTCATCCCTGCCAGCCCCTTCTATGGCGGCGCGCTTGCCATCAAGATGCTCATCGGCTGGCTGGTCATCGGCTGCATCCTGTACCTGGTCTCTGCCGGCCAGCGCCGCGGCCTGTCTGAGGCTGAGCTGGAAGAGGGCGTGTTCGGCTCCAAGATGGGTTGATCCCTCGCTTTCTGACCCTTACCGGAACAACCGTTCTTACCTAATCAGAAAACAGAGCCTGTCCTTTGGACGGGCTCTGTTTTTTGTATTACGAAAACCCCACGCTAGGCGTGGGTGGTTCGGAAGCGCTTATAGCTATACAACTGGACAAAAAAACTCCTTTTGGTGTAAAGTAAG
>CACZKM010000047.1 GCA_902781745.1 Oscillospiraceae bacterium | reverse complement strand
GTGGTACCCCTCACCTCTCAAGTTGGCAGGGGAGGTCCTTCCAAATTGGAGACGAACCCCTGCGGAATCTGGACCCGAATTATAAATATAATATATACTTATTAAGCAAGACTGAATAAACAAGACGGCTCTCAGCGCGCACGCGCGCGCGGGAGGGAGGGGGCGAAAGGGCTTTGGTTTCCCGTCTCAACGCCACGCGCGCCAAGCCCGCTCCCCGGGTCCGGGGGACAAAACAGACCCGGAGGCGCTGTGACACGCTTCCGGGTCCGTCCGTTCCGCTGGGGGAAAGGATTTCAGGAGGGTCCGATCCCCACGGGGACAGGAGAGAGCGCCCAACACCGCCCACGAGCGCGGCGCACCCGTTCCCTGTGTCAGGTTTCGGCCTCGGCAAACCCCATGAGCATGGACGCCGCCTCCGCCCGGGTGCCGGTGCTCCCGGGGGCCAGAACGCCGCTGCCCTTGCCGCGGATGACCTCCCGGCTCACCGCCCAGGCGGCGGGATGGTTGTCTTGACACAGGTCCTCCCGCAGGTTATCATGTATCTGCACAAGATACAAGCAAAGGAGGCGCGGGGATGGACTTTTCCGTGAAACAAACGATCCGTCAGCGCGTAAGCGTGCGGACCTTCGATGGCAGCGGCCTGGGGGAGACGGACCGGGCGGCGCTGGTTCGGTATATGGAGCGCGTGACAAACCCCTTTGACGTGCCGGTGGAGGTCCGCCTGTTCCGGGCCGGGGAGCATGGCCTCTCCAGCCCGGTGGTGGTAGGGGCGGACTACTACATTGCCGCCAAGGTCCCCCGGCAGGGGAACTATGAGATGGGGTACGGCTACAGCTTTGAGGTCCTTTGCCTCTGGGCCCGGTCTCTGGGGATCGGCACGGTGCTCCTGGCCGCTTCCCTGAGCCGGAAGGCCTTTGAGAAGGCCATGGAGGTCCGGGCGGGGGAGGTCATGCCCCTGGCCACCCCGGTGGGGTATCCCGCCGCCAGGCGGAGCCTTCGGGAGTCCCTGATGCGCAAGGGCTTGAAGGCCGACAGCCGCCGCCCCTTCGAGGACCTGTTTTTCGACGGCTCCTTCCGGACCGGGCTGCGGAAGGAGGCTGCGGGGGTCTTTGCCGAGGCCCTGGAGATGGCCCGGTGGGCCCCCTCCGCGGGGAACCGGCAGCCCTGGCGGGGGGTGGTCGCGGGGGATACCGTCCACTTTTATGAGGCGAAGTCCATAAAGGAAAGCGCCCTGGGAGACGTCCAGAAGGTGGACGTGGGCATCGCCCTGGCCCACTTTGACCTGACCCTGGGGGAGGAGGGTCACACAGGCCGCTTTTTCCAGGCCGACCCCGGCCTGACCTGCCCGGACAACGTAACGTATATGATCTCCTATGAGAGGACGAAGTGATGGACACGCGGTTTTCGGCTGCCATCCATGCCCTCATCCTGATCGCCGGGGCGGACAAGCCGCTGACCTCCGAGGGGATCGCCGCCGGCGTCGGCACCAACCCCAGCTACATCCGGCGGCTTACGGGCCTGCTGAAGCAGGCGGGGATTCTGGCCAGCCGGCAGGGAGTCGGCGGCTTCCGGCTGCTAGCGGAGCCGGGAGAGCTGTCCCTCTACCGGATCTACCGGGCCGTAGAGGGCGTGGAGGGGGTCCATGTCTTTGACCTCCACCAGAACCCCAATGACGCGTGTATCGTGGGGCGGCACATCCGTCCGGTGCTGACCGGTGTGTTCCGGGAAGCGGAGGCCCAAGCGGAGTATGCCCTGGGGCACACCACCCTCGCGGACTGTATGGAGAAGATGCGAACGGAGATCGACAGGGAGGAAAAGGGAGGAGAGCAGCCCTTCTCAGCGGAGATCACAAAAACGGCGGAGACGTGACAGCGCAGGAGATCCCGCGCCGGAGCCAGGGGCCGGGGAGGCGCTGGTGAAGCGCCACACCGCCGGGGTCACGCGGGCCCTGGCACAGGGGGCTGCCGGGAAGCTCCGGGGCAAGACCAGGCGCAAGATCGCCGGCGGGTGAGGGTGCCGCGAAGAAGGATAAAAAAAGCACGGTTTCCCAGTCGAAACCGTGCTTTTTCCTGTGCAGTCGATCCTTTGCGCGCATAAGCGCAGAGGGCTGCCCGGACAACGGCGCTCACGCCGGGGCGTTGTCCAGGAAGTGCAGGGCGGCGTGCTTGAGGACCACTGCGGAGAAGTCGATCCCGTACACGCTGCTCATGGCGAAGTGGAAGCTGTTGGCGTCGCCCCACTTCTTGTCGCTGATGTGGTTGTAGAAGTTCGCCCGCTCCTTGTCCTGCTTCTTGACGTGGGCCTCCATGTTGTCGGCGTCCACATCATAGGCGGTCTTGGCCCGGCGGACCCGGAACTCCATGGGGGCGTGGATGAAGACGCTGAAGAGATCCTTCCGGTCCCGGAGGATGTAGTCGGCGCAGCGCCCCACGATGACGCAGGGGCCCTCGTCGGCCACCTTCTGGATCACCTTGCTCTGGAGCTCGAAGAGATCGTCCCTGGTGGGCTGCTGGGTGGCGTTCATGTACAGGCCGTAGAGAAAGCTGGTGGCCTTCATCCGCTCTGCCTTTTTGACGTACACGTCGGCCAGACCGGATTCCTTGGCCAGCTCGCTGATGCGGTCGTTGTCGTAGAAGGGGATCCCCAGGGCCTGGGCGACCTTTTCCCCGATGGCGCGGCCGCCGGAGCCGTATTCTCTGGAGATCGTGATGACGGGCAGTTTCATGTGGGCACCTCCCGGGATGCAAATTTATGTTTCGATCACAGTGTACCACGCATGGACCCGGCGCGCAAGGGGGATCCATGCGCTTATCGCCCCGCGATCAGGGGCTTCCGTTTGAGATGCACCGGCTGAGATACGCTTTCACCTCGTTCAGAAAAACCGCTGCTTCTGTGACCTGCTGCGCAACCTCTTCCAGGGAGATGACGTAGAAATCCTCGTAGTCGCTCTCTGTTCGCAGGGCGAACGCGCTTTTTACGATGTCAGACAGCGATTTTTCAAAAATCCCGGTCTTGATGTAGTCCCGCTGAAAGCACGAGATCACGCCGGAATGCTTCCGAAAGTCTTTCCCCTCCAGCGCCAGCAAAGCGCGCATTGCGTGAAAAATGGCATAATAGGAGCGGTTGGCCGCCGTGTCATACAGCCCCATGGCAAAGGTGGCCTGTGCATCCTTAAGATACCCCTCCGCCTTTGACAGCCTGTATCGGGAAAGCTCCTTTTGCTCTTCACTATACAACACGAACGCCCTCCCTTCTCACATTTTGAAAGTACGGGAGGGTATTTCCATATCTCTGAAAGGAGTCCATATCCTGGAGCTTGATGGACAGCAGAACATCACGGCGCAGATCAATGCTGGAGGAAAGATCGCTTACCATCCGCCGGTACTGAGAAAGCGCAGTCTTCGGAAGATTGACCAGCGCCATGACGTCAATGTCCGATTCCTCATCCTGCTCTCCCCTGGCACAGGAGCCATACAGCAGAACATCGCAAAGGGAATCCCCGAAAATGCGGGTCAGACCGTCTTTTGTCTCAGAGAGAACCGTATTCAACTGAGCCTGTGAATACATACCATACGCCTCCGCAGAAGGTTCAAGGGGCCGATAACAATCAATCGTTTTATCGGAGATCAATCGTATTATAGCAGACTGGCGGCCTTTATGCAATGAAAACCCGTTCATCGCAATCACGCATCTGTTTTGATCGAGACAAAAAGAAAAAACGCTCAAAGCCTTATGCTTCAAGCGTTTTCTCGTGGTCCGAGTGCTGAGATTCGAACTCAGGGCCTCTTGAACCCCATTCTCTATTATTGCAAAACAGGTTGTAAAATCTGTAAAATCAGGGTAAATCGGGCTGTTTTCTCCTTGAAATACGACCGATTATTTCCTTATTTTCTGCATTTTCTTTCTGTATTCCATAAAAATTCCATATGCACCTGGCCGCGCCATCAAGCAACTCAGTTCTGTATGCCAGCCTTAGGCAAAAATGAAACCCTGGAGGTAGAGATCTTCACCTACGTCACTGAGAACACCTTTGCCGCCTGTCTCCATCAACTGGTGAAACCCACACAGAAGCTGCAACCCCTCGATACAACTTGGTATCAGTTCTGATCACAGGATCGAAGCTGTATTAAAACGACCATTACCGTATCAGACTCTCCAGCGTTTCAAAGAGTATGTCTGATACTATTCCCAAATTAAAAACTTTAATTTGGGAATCCGCGTGCTGCGCACGCTCATGCCGCTCATGCCGCGCAAGCGCGTCATACCGTCTCATGCAGTCTCAAACGCGCCTTCGGCGCTATAAAAAGCTTTTCAAGCTTTTTAATTGAGACTAGTATGACTCAACCGGCTTTGAGCGATGTGCGTTTAGTCCCGCCTGCATACTGCGCTGGACATCCTCGTCAAAGGCATTAGCTGTCAGGGCGATAATGGGGATCACTTTGGCATCGGCCCTGTCCATGTCGCGAATCCTTCTTTATTGTCATACGCCCAGACTCGATTCGGCTCATATCCAGAATGTCATTTATCATGCCCGGAAGATGCTGCGCCGATCCGCCGATCTTTTCCGGATACGCCTTGACCTTGTCGCTGGCTGCAGGATCGTTCTTAGGGATATTGTTCAATCCAATGATCGCGTTCATCGGCGTTCGGATTTCATGGCTCATATTGGAGAGGAAGACAGCCTTTGCCTGGTTGGCGTGTTCCGCCGCAGCCAAGGCATCCCGCAGGGCCTCTCTGCTCTCAGACAACTCCTCCTTCTGCTTATGCTCCCGCTCAAACGAGCGCTCCAGCTCCCGACGATATTCCTCTTTCTCATCCTCCATGACAAAACTGCGCAGAACGCATATCCCCGGATTATATCCCATCGGGTATTTATCACAACATACCGAAATGGCACGCTGCAATTATGAGTACGACGACTGCGTCAGATATCCCGGAACCGGTACCGGAGCATCCGGTAGACCATGGGGATAAACAGAACGATGAGGGCCGCGTAGCCCAGGTAGGCGTAGCCCTTCTGGACCACCGCCATCAGGCCGAACTGGGCGATGCCGAAGGAGATCAGGGTGAAAACCAGGGTAAAGACTGCGTTGCGGCCCAGGTGTCCCTGGCCACGCTTATCCTCGGACATCCGCCGCTCCACGGCGTTGACGCAGCGGGTGACGATGCCGGAGATCATGTTCACGCCGGTGGAGATGGCTCCCAGGATGATGAGGATGGAGATGATGGGGGTCAGGACCCTGGCTCCCACGCCGCTCTGGACTAGAACCAGCATGGGCACCGAGGCGTCCGCCAGGGCCGGGGCGAAGGCCACCGCCAGCAGGCCGATGATGGACAGCTCCATGGCGCAGAAGTTGCACACGAACATCCCGATGGCCGCCCGGTCGATCTGCTTCGTGTCCGTCACGGCATCCATGTGGGAGTACATAACCGACACTGAGGCCAGTTGGAAGAAGAAGTACAGCACCGCCATCCAAAGGGCTGGGCCAGGGGCTCCGGTCTGGCCATTGGACAGGACGGACATCTCGCCTCCTGCCATGCGGTGGATGGCGTCCCCGATGGCGGCGTGCTGGGCAATGATGTTGGGCACCAGCACCACCAGCAGGCCGATGAGGATGAGGACGCTCAGGGTAGAGGCGGCGCTGCGGACCACCTTGGTGCCGAACATGGTCACCAGGAAGATGAACACCGCCACGATGAGGGTGCACACCCCGTAGGGGATGCCCAGGAGGGTGTTGATGGTGGAGCCTCCCGTGGCGAAGGCCGCGGCGGAGGCGGTGAAGATCATGATGAGATAGCAGACCTCGTGGAGATTGGACATCACATAGCGGGTCCTGCCGTAAAAGCTGTCGGAAAAGGTGCGGTAGTCAAAGGCCTTGTGCTTGTAGGAATACCGCATCCCGTACCAGAAGAAAAAGGCGTAGAGCCCCTGGGTGATGAGAGGGAAGATGAGGCACCAGATGCCGTAGCGGATGAAGTAGCTGTAGATCTGGGCGCCGGAGGCGAAGCCGCCGCCGAACTGGGTGGTGAAGGCCACAAAGGCGATGCCCATGGCCAGAGGCATGGCGGAGACGTTGACGAGAGGTGCGCGTTTCTGGGTCATATGGGGATTCCTCCAATGGATGTGTGCCGGGTCGTGCCGGGGTGGTGGTTTTCCGGGAAGGCTCAGTTGTTGAACTCGATGACCTTGCCGGGGTTGAGGATGAGCTTGTCGTCAAAGGCCAGCTTGATGGCTTTATACAGGGAGATCATCCGTTCCCCCACAAAGTCCTTCAGGTAGTCCAGACGGCCGTTGCCGGTGCCGTGCTCCCCGGACATCTGCCCGCCCAGGGATTTGGCCAGGGCGTAGAGCTCTGTCAGGGCGGCCCGGGTAGCGGTGTGCCATTCCTCGTCGCTCTGCTCCGGGCCCCGGAGGAGCTCCGTGTGGATGTTGCCGTCCCCGCAGTGGCCGCAGGGCTCCACCCGCAGGCCGTGCTTCTGGGCGATGCCCTTGGCCTGCTTGACATAGGCGGCGATCTGGGACCGGGGGACCACCACGTCGCACTCCTCCTGGGAGACGGAGTCCAGCTTCATGGCCTCCAGGATGGACCCCCGCACCGCCCACACGGCGGCGGCCCGCTCGGCGGTGTCCGCCACATAGCAGTCCAGAGCCCCAGAACGAAGTGCCTCCCGGGCAGCCATGTGGACCGACTGGTCCAGCTCGTCCCGGGTGGCGGCGTCGTACATGACGATGAGCAGTGCCTCCCCGTCCTTCACCGGCAGGGACTTCTCCATGGTCCGCTCCACAATCTCCAGCAGCTCCTGCTCCAGAAACTCGATGGCTGTGGGGACATAGGGCAGGGCCAGGATCTTGGGCACCATGTCCGCACATTCCTCCACCGAGGGGAAGGGCATCACCAGGGTGGCGGAGAAGTTGGGCCGGGGCAGGAGCTTCAGGGTGACGCTGGTGAGGATGCACAGGGTCCCCTCGGAGCCGATGACCAGGTCCTTCACGTCATAGCCCGTGGTGTTTTTCACCACGTTGGAGGAGAACTCCATGATGGACCCGTCAGGCAGCACCGCCTCCACGCACCGGACGAAATCCCGGGTGAGGCCGTACCGCACCGCCTTCATGCCCCCGGCGTTGGTGCTGACGTTGCCGCCGATGGAGGCGGTCTTCTCTCCCGGGTCCGGGGGATAAAACAGGCCCCCCGCCGCCGCGGCCGCCTGGACGTCCTGGAGCAGAGCGCCGGGCTGGGCGGTGATGGTCTGGTTCTTGAAGTCGATGGGGTCGATCCGGTTCATCCGCATCACCGAGAGCATGATGCCCCCGTATTTGCAGGTGGCCCCTCCGGCCAGTCCGGTGCCTGCCCCCCGGCAGGTGACGGGGATGTTCTCCCCGTAGGCGTAGGCCATGATGGCGGAGATCTCCTCTTTATTCAGGACCTCCACATAGAGCTCCGGCGGGAAGACGCCGTACTCCGGCATCTCGTCGTGGAAGTAGTCCTCGGGGATGTCCGCCCCCACTGTGACGCGCTCAGGAGCTGTGATTTCGCGGATACGTTCAAAGTCCGCTTCGGTCATTTTCTTATACGGAAAGGCCATAGGCGCTCCTCCTTTGCTGTGAGTGTTTTGTCGATTGAATCATATAAATATTATGACTAGATAAGGAATACAACATACTCGGATAGAAATAGCAATGGCTTTTCGCGAAAAAACGCCGTGCCGCCGCCTCTACTGCCTGCCCAGGGACCGATAGCCCCGGGAGACCAGATAGCTCTCCAGCTCCTCCGGGTCCTCGGTGTGGAACACGATGACCGGCTGGCCGGTGATTCGGTCCCAGGCGGCGTAGAGGTAATTGATGTTCAGGTTTGCCGCCTCCACATGGGTCAGCAGCTCGGCCAGACCGCCCACGGCGTCGCTGACCTCCACAGCCAGGACCGTGGTCACTTTGGTGAGATACCCCGCCGACCCAAGGGCCTGACAGGCCTGCCGGTGGTCGTCCACCAGCATCCGCACGGTGCCGAACTCCCCGTTTTCGTTGGTGACGAAGGCCCGGAGATCCACTCCCGCCCCGGACAGGGTCCGGACCAGCGCCCCCAGGGCTCCTTTTTTATTTTCCGTGTAGACGGAGATCTGCTGGATCATGGGTTCCCTCCTTTCCTCACCGCTTCCTTCATGGCCCGGACATAGTCCCCCACATAGGAGGGGGCCCGGGTCCCGTGCCGCTCGATCAGCCTGACAATGGCGGAGCCCACGATGGCCCCGTCGGACAGGTCCGCCATGGCCCTTGCCTGCTCCGGGGTGGAGATGCCGAAGCCGATGGCGCAGGGAATGTCCGTATTCTCCCGGACCACCCTGACGATGGAGGCCAGGTCCGTGGTGATCTCCCTGCGGGTCCCGGTGACCCCCAGGCTGGAGACCAGGTACAGGAAGCCCTCGGCCTCTTTTGCGATGGCGGCGATCCGCCCCGCCGAGGTGGGGGCGATCAGGGAGATCAGAGCCACCCCGTGGGCCCGGCAGACGTCCTGGAACTCCTCCTTCTCCTCAAAGGGGAGGTCCGGGAGGATGAGGCCGTCGATGCCCACAGCCTCACAGTTGGCAAGAAACCGCTCCGCCCCGTAGGAGAAGACTACATTGGCGTAGGTCATGAACACCAGGGGGACGGTCACGTCTTGCCGCAGGTCCCGGACCAGAGCAAAGATCTTGTCCGTGGTGATGCCCCCGGCGAGGGCCCGGAGGTTGGCCCCCTGGATGACGGGCCCCTCAGCGGTGGGGTCGGAGAAGGGGATGCCCAGCTCCACCAGGTCCGCGCCGTTTTTCACCATGGCCCGGACCACGGCGGCGGTGGTCTCCAGGTCCGGGTCCCCGCAGGTGACGAAGGGGATGAAGGCCTTGCCGCTGGCAAAGGCCGATGGGATCTTATTCATGGATGTCCTCCCCTCTGTACCGGGCGATGGCGGCGCAGTCCTTGTCCCCCCGGCCGGAAACAGTGATGACGATGGTCTGGTCCGGCCCCATGGCGGGGGCCAGCGTTCGGGCATAGGCCACGGCGTGGGCGGACTCGATGGCGGGGATGATCCCCTCGGTCCTGGCCAGATACTCAAAGGCCTCCACCGCCTCCTCGTCGGTGACGGGGACGTACTCCGCCCGGCCGGTGTCGTGGAGCCAGGCGTGCTCCGGGCCGATGCCGGGGTAATCCAACCCGGCGGAGATGGAGTACACCGGGGCGATCTGACCATATTCGTCCTGGCAGAAGTAGGACTTCATGCCGTGGAAGATGCCCAGCCGCCCGGTGGCGATGGTGGCGGCGGTCTCAAAGGTGTCCACCCCCCGCCCCGCCGCCTCGCAGCCGATGAGCCGGACCGAGGGCGTGTCGATGAAATGATAGAAGGACCCGATGGCGTTGGACCCGCCTCCCACGCAGGCGATGACCGCGTCGGGGAGCTTCCCCGTCCGGTCCAGCATCTGCTCCTTGATCTCCTTGGAGATCACCGCCTGGAAGTCCCGGACGATGGTGGGGAAGGGGTGGGGCCCCATGACGGAGCCCAGGCAGTAGTGGGTGTCGTCGATGCGGCTGGTCCACTCCCGCATGGCCTCGGACACGGCGTCCTTCAGGGTGGCGGTGCCGGTCTTGACGGGAATGACCTCCGCCCCCAGCAGGCGCATCCGGTAGACGTTCAGGGCCTGGCGGAGGGTGTCCTCCTCCCCCATGAACACCACGCAGTCCATGCCCAGCAGGGCGGCGGCGGTGGCCGTGGCGACGCCGTGCTGGCCCGCCCCGGTCTCGGCGATGAGCCGGGTCTTGCCCATCTTCTTCGCCAGGAGGGCCTGGCCCAGGACGTTGTTGATCTTGTGGGCCCCGGTGTGGTTCAGGTCCTCCCGCTTGAGGTAGATCTTCGCCCCGCCCAGGTCCCGGGTCATCTTCTCGGCGTAGTAGAGCCGGGAGGGCCGGCCGGCGTAGTCGTTGAACAGGGCGTTCAATTCCCGGTTGAAGTCCGGGTCGTCTTTATAGCGGTCATAGGCCGCCTCCAGCTCGATGACGGCGTTCATCAGGGTCTCGGGGATGTACTGCCCCCCGTGGACCCCGAAACGGCCTCTTGGATTGGTCATGGTATCCTTTCCTTTCTATTCCTTTTCGTCCGCCCGGCGGACCGCAGAGACAAAGGCCTCCATCTTCGCCGGGTCCTTGTATCCGTCCGTTTCAATGCCGGAGCTGACGTCCACCCCCCAGGGGCGGAGCCGCCCGATGGCCTCCGCCACGTTCTCCGGGGTCAGCCCCCCCGCCAGGAAATAGGGGCGGGGGAAGTCCGTCAGCAGGGACCAGTCGAAGGCCTTTCCCGCCCCCGTGCCGGCGTCCAGGAGCAGGTGGTCCGCCGTGGTCTCCACCCCCCGGTCCAGGTCCGCCCGGCCCGCCACCTTCACCGCCTGGATGATCCGGTGGCCCACCAGGCCGGACAGGATGCGCAGATAGGCGGGACTCTCCCGGCCGTGGAGCTGGGCCAGGTCGATGATCCCGGCGGCCAGGAGCTGGGCCACGGTCTCCGGGTCCTCGTCCACGAAGACCCCCACCGCCCGGATGGACGGGTCCAGAGCGGCCTTGAGGGCTGAAGCCTGGGCCGGGGTGACAGCCCGCCTGCTTTCAGGCCAGAACACGAAGCCCACGTAGTCCGGCAGCAGCCGGTTGGCGGCCTGAATGTCTTCCGGGCGGGAGAGGCCGCACAGCTTGATTTTCGTCATGTCACACCTCGCAGTTCCCGCAGCTTTTCTCTTCGGTCCGGGGCCCGCATCAGGGTCTCTCCGATGAGCACCCCGTCCGCCCCCAGGTCCTCCAGGGCCTTCACGTCCGCCGCGGTCGTTACGCCGCTCTCGGAGACGAAGAGGACCTCCGGGGGGATCAGGGCCCGCAGGCGGCGGCTGTTGTCCGGGTCCACGGAGAAGTCTTTCAGATTCCGGTTGTTCACCCCGAGGATCCTTGCCCCGGCGTCCATGGCCATTTCGACCTCGGCCTCGTCGTGGGCCTCCACCAGGGCGGACAGGCCCAGGGCATCGCACAGGGCGATCCAGTCCCGGAGCTGAGCCGGGGTCGAGATGGCGCAGATCAGCAGCACGGCGGCGGCCCCCAGGACCTTGGCCTCGTAGAGCATGTACTCATCCACGGTAAAGTCCTTCCGCAGGCAGGGCAGGGACACCGCCCGGGCGATCTCTTCCAGGTATTCGTCCGCCCCGAGGAACCACTTGGGCTCGGTGAGCACGGAGATGGCGTCGGCCCCGGCCCGTTCATAGTCCCGGGCGATGTCCAGGTAGGGGAAATCCGGGGCGATGAGCCCCTTGGAGGGAGAGGCCTTTTTGCACTCGCAGATCAGGGAGAGGCCCGGCTTCCGCAGGGCTTTCTCAAAGGGCGCGTTCCCCTTTGGCAGCACCAGGGCCCGCCGCTTCAGGTCGGTGAGCGAGACCCTGGCCTTCTTCGCCGCCACCCGTTCCCGGGCGTGGTCCGCCAGCTTGTCCAGAATGGTCATGGCGTATCCTCCGGGCGGTTGCTGATCTCGATGACCCGGCGGAGGGTCTCTAGGGCATTTCCGCTGTCGATGAGATCCGCCGCCAGCTTGACCCCGTCGGCCATGGTCTCCGCCTTGCCGTTGAGATAGAGCCCCGCCCCGGCGTTGAGGAGGACGGCGTTGCGCTTGTGGCCCTTCTGCCCCTTGAGAATGTCCAGGGTGATCCGGGCGTTCTCCGCCGGGGTCCCGCCCACCAGGTCGGACTTGGCGCACCGCTCCAGACCGAAGTCCTCGGGGGTGATGGTGTAGTCCTTGAACCAGCCGTCCCGGAATTCGCAAACAGCGGTGGGAGAACTCAGGGAGATCTCATCCAGCTTGTCCTTCCCATAGACCACCATCCCCCGCTTCACCCCCAGGCCGATGAGGACCTGGGCCAGGGGCTCCACCAGATACTCGTCGTAAACCCCCAGAAGCTGGAACTGGGGACTGGCGGGATTGGTCAGGGGGCCCAGGATGTTGAATACCGTCCGGAAGCCCAGCTCCTTCCGGATGGGGCCCACATATTTCATGGAGGTGTGATACTTCTGGGCGAAGAAGAAGCACATCCCCGCCTCCTTCAGCAGCTCCGCGCACCGGGCGGGGCTCTGGTGGATGTTCACCCCCAGGGCCTCCAGGCAGTCGGCGGTGCCGCTCCGGGAGGAGGCCGCCCGGTTGCCGTGCTTGGCCACCTTCACGCCCCCGGCGGCGCACACCAGGGCGGCGGTGGTGGAGATGTTGAAGCTGCCGGCGTTGTCGCCTCCGGTGCCCACGATCTCAAAGACCTCCATGCCCGGGTCCACCCGGGTGGCGTGGTCCCGCATGGCAGCGGCGCAGCCAGCGATCTCGTCAATGGTCTCCGCCCGGGCGCTCTTGGTGGACAGGGCCGCCAAAAACGCTGCGTTCTGGGTGGCGGAGGTCTGGCCGGACATGATTTCGTTCATGACGGCGTAGGCTTCGTCGTAAGACAGATCCTCCTTGCTTACGATCTTTACAATGGCTTCTTTTATCATGGGTCTCACTCCTTGCGCAGGGTCATAAAGTTGTTCAGCATGGTCCGGCCCTCCGGGGTCAGGATAGATTCCGGGTGGAACTGTACGCCGTAGATCGGCAGGTCCGGGTGCTCCACCGCCATGACCTCCCCGTCCACTGTTCTGGCGGTGATCTTCAACACAT
Source organism: Oscillospiraceae bacterium (assembly GCA_902781745.1). Lineage (GTDB taxonomy): Bacteria > Bacillota > Clostridia > Oscillospirales > Oscillospiraceae > Evtepia. The sequence continues at coordinate 2,632 of CACZKM010000047.1, read as the reverse complement.
TGGGAAGGGTGGCTGGGTCCGCCGCCAGGGAGTGGTACCGGGCCACCGGGGTTTTCTCAGAGCACCCCCGGAACAGGGGGCAGTCCGTGTCCAGGACCACCGCAGACTGCTTCCCGTGCATCAGCTCCTTGGCGTAAGTCACCGTAGCCCCGAAGGCGGCGCAGATGGCCTGATGGCCCAGACAAACCCCCAGGACGGGGCAGTTCTTCCCCAGTTCCCTGGCCGCCTCCATAGTGATCCCGGCATCCTCGGGCCGTCCGGGGCCGGGGGAGAGGATGACCCGGTCAGGGCCCAAGGCACGGATTTCGTCCAGCGTCATCTCGTCATTGCGGATGACCTTCACGTCGGGGTCCAGTTCTCCCACCAGCTGGACCAGGTTGTAGGAAAAGCTGTCGTAGTTGTCGATGAGCAGGGTCATGGTTCCACCTCCCCGGCCTGTTCCAGGGCGGTCACCACGGCCCTGGCCTTGTTGATGCACTCGGCGTATTCCTTCTCCGGCACGGAGTCGGCTACGATGCCCGCTCCTGACCGGACGAAGACCGTGCCGTTCTTCTTGTAGGCGATGCGGATGGCGATGCAGGTGTCCAGGTTCCCGGTGAAGTCCAGGTAGCCGATGGCCCCGCCGTAGATGCCCCGCTTGTTGTTCTCCAGCTCCCCGATGAGCTGGCAGGCCCGGATCTTGGGGGCCCCGGAAAGGGTCCCGGCGGGGAGCACCGCCTCCACGGCGTCCAGGCCGTCGCAGTCTGCCCGGATCTCCCCCCGGACGGTGGAGCCGATGTGCATCACATGGGAGTACCGCTCGATGGAGTGGAGCTTCTCCACCTGCACCGAGCCGAATTTGCTGATCTTCCCCAGGTCGTTGCGGCCCAGGTCCACCAGCATGTTGTGCTCCGCCAGCTCCTTTTCGTCGGAGAGGAGGTCAGCCTCCAGGGCTCTGTCCTCTTCCTCAGTCCGACCTCTGGGCCGGGTGCCCGCCAGAGGGAAGGTGTGGAGGACCCCGTCCTCCAGCTTTACCAGGGTCTCCGGGGAGGCCCCCGCCACCTCTACGTCTGTGCCGGAGAAGTAGAACATATAGGGGGAGGGGTTCAGAGTCCGCAGGATGCGGTAGGTGTTCAGCAGGCTGCCCTCGAAGGGGGCCGAGAGCCGGTTGGACAGGACGATCTGGAAGATGTCCCCCTCCCGGATGTGGGCCTTGGCTCGCTCCACCATGGCGCAGTAGGCGGCCTGATCGAAGAGAGGGGTGACCTCCCCCAGCAGTCGTCCGCCGGGCTCATGCTTCTCTTCGCCGTTCTTCAACAGGTCTGCCAGGCTCTCCAAGTCACGGACCGCCCTGTTGTAGCCCGTCTCGGGCTCGGACAGGTCCATGTTGGCCATCAGCACCAGCTTCTGCCGATAGTTGTCAAAGGCGATGACCTTGTCGAAGAGCATCAGGTCCACGTCTTTGAACCGCTCCGTGTCCTCTGTTTCCCACTTTGCCGTGGGCTCCCGGTAGGTCAGATAGTCATAGGAGAAATACCCCACAAGGCCTCCGGTGAAGGAAGGGAGGTAGTCAAACCGGGGACTTTTATAGTCCGCCAGGATCTGCCGCAGGTAGGCCGAGGGGTCGTCGGTGCGGAAGGTCAGGCTCCCCACCTTCATCTCCCCGTCCAGGCAGGTGACCTCCAGCCTGGGGTCGAAGCCCAGGAAGGTGTACCGCCCCCACTTCTCCCGGCCGTCTACGGATTCCAGGATGTAGCAGTGGGTGGATACGTTTTTCAGCTTTTTCAGGGCCTGGATGGGGGTGCACAGGTCGGAGAGCAGCTCGCAGCTCACGGGCAGGACCTTGTAGGCCCCGGTTTCCGCGATGGCCCTGACCTCCTCCAGGCTGGGTTTTACGTTCATACCGGCTCCTTTCCCTGCCGAGGGCAACAAAAAACGCCCTCGACAGAATCGTGTTCTGTCAAGGACGAATAAGTTCGCTTATCCGCGGTGCCACCTTGATTCACGGAAGGGTTCCGTGCGCTTGGCAGGATACCAGCATATCCCCGGCAACTGACGTATGCCTTCACGTCGCAGAATACTCGGCTCACGCCTTTGACTGCGCCCTCAGCGGTCCATTTGACAGGCCGTTTCTTGCCCGGATCTCAGCGCCCCGGGCTCTCTGGAAAGGCGTTTCCTGCCGTTATCTCCGCGTCAACGGTTTGATTGGTGTGAACTTTATCACATTTTTGCCGCGCTGTCAATAGGGTAATTAATATATTATGGCACCACACGGAATTAATTATACTTTGGGAAGAAATGCTGGGCGCCGCTCTATTTCGGGCCACACCACCCGGCAGGTGTGCAGTATGTGCGCCCGCGAGCGCGTTCTATTACAATAGGATTCCTGTTCTTTCTCAGCATGGTGTCGGGATACTATCTCTATTGTAGCGCTGTTCTGGGATTCTTCCCCAGATCCTATGCAACGGTCTGGATCGTGCTGTCCTTTGTGTCTCCCTTCCCCGCCTATCTCTGTTGGTACGCAAAGGGAGTCGGTGTGCCTGCAATCGTGATCTCATACTAGGGCCTGTTTGAAAAACGTCAACATGCCCACTGGCGGGTCTATTTCCGCCATATTTCGCCAAATTTTCTTGAAATCCATACAGGATTCCCG
>CACZKM010000046.1 GCA_902781745.1 Oscillospiraceae bacterium | reverse complement strand
GACCGTTCGTCTAAATCATGCAATCGCTGATGGCTATCTGGTTGCAAACGTATTTCGTCTCTTGGAACAAGAAATCAAGTCTTTCATGAAGCTCTAATCACCGGAACCATTGTCCGTATTGCTTATCGAGCCAGCATCTGGACAATGAACCAGGGGACCGTCAACGACCACCTCAAAAAGTGTACTCTGACGTCGAGCTGCGAAAAGAGGCAACTATCCGAAAATACCGGATTGTTCAAACCGAAGGCAGTCGTCAGGTGTCGCGGGAAGTCAATCATTGGATCAGAACAACCGGTCTTGAACCGAACGATCAGGAGGACTAAACCATGAAAATCACAGGCTTTCGACCCATCATCATCACCAAAGACGCGGGATCGGCGGTCAAGCTGTTTGAAGAGCTGGGCTTTGAGACCCGCCACAGCAAAAAGGCCATCGAGGACGGGAGCTACGACAGCTTTATCCTGCGGAACGGGGACGCCAATCGCCTGGTGGTCCTGGCGTCCAAAACCATCCCTCGGGATCTGACGGGGGTGAGCATCAGCGTGGACGACTTCCAGGCGGCCTATGACCTTCTGCTGGCCCATGGGTTCGTCAACTCCCGGGGGGCGGACAGGGTCACGGAGACGGGGTCCTCACGGTCCGCCCTCCTCCTGTCCCCCACCGGGTACGGGGTCATGCTCACCCAGCATGTCAAGAGCGCCCGCCCATGAAGAAGGCGGGGAAGCTGTGCCTGAACTGCCTGGCCGGGGTCCTGGCGGCCTTCGTGCTGCTGAGCCTGGTCCTGGTCCTCTGGAACGTGGCCCGGATGCCCGAGATCCAGAGGATCAGCGAGACGGCCTTTGACCTGCCGGGCTATGAGGACCCCCTGTTTGACCGGCAGGGCATCGCCTGGGACGAAGAGACGGACACCTTCCTCTTCTCCGGCTACCGGATCGACGGGGCCCCCTGCCCCCTGTACCTGCGGAGGGCGGACGGGACCGTGACCCGCATCGAGCTGCTGGGGCCCGACGGGGCCCCCCTGCGGACCCACGCCGGGGGGATCGCCCTGTGCGGGGACTACGTCTACGTGGCGGGCAGCGGGGCGGACTGCCTCCATGTCTTCCGCCGGGAGGAGGTGCTCTCCGCCTGGGACGGGGAGGGGGTCCGGAGCCTGGGGCGCTTTGCCACCGCGGTCTCCGAGGAGGACGGGGTGCGGGCCTCCTTCCTCACCTCCGACGGGGAGACCGTCTATGTGGGGGAGTTCCACCTGCCCGGCCTGCCCATGTTCCGCCTGCGGAGCAACCACGCCGTGGGGTCCACCCGGGCCCTGCTGGCGGCCTTCCCGGCGGACCCGGACAAGCCCCTGGGCCTGTCGGACGCCCCCTCCGCGGCCTACTGCCTGCCGGACATGGTCCAGGGCGTGGCCTTCGGGGAGGACCGGGTGTACCTGAGCCGGGCCTTCTTCCTCCTCCCCTCGGAGATCACCGCCTGGGCCCCGGCCCCCGCCGGGACCCTGGCGCTCATGGGACAGGAGGTCCCCCTCTACACCCTGGAGAAAACCGGCGGCGTCGGGATGCCCCCCTTCGGGGAGGGGATCGAGCTGGTGGACGGCAAGCTCTACCTGGCCACGGAAAGCCCCCTGCTGCCGGCCCGGTTCTACGGCCTCTGGGAGGGGCAGAAGTGCCGGACGGTGCCGGTGGAGAATATCCGATAATGCAGAAAGACCCACGTGGGAGGTGTCAGAGATGAACAGACGAAACCAGGCCCTGACCGGCCTATTGCCGGCGGTCCTGCTGGCCGCCCTGCTCTGCGGCTGCGGGGGGACGGCCCTCCCGGCAGAGGAACAACAGGCCGCGCCCCCGGCGGCCCAGACCTTGGAGAACCCCCGGGTCAGCTACCTGGGGCCGGCGGGGACCTACACCGAGGAGGCCGCCCGGTTCTTCTTCCCCCAGGCGGCGGCCCTGCGCCCCGAGGCCACCGTGGACGAGGCCATGGAGGCCGTGGCGGCGGGGGAGGCGGACTGCGCCGTGATCCCCCAGGAGAACACCCTGGGCGGGGCGGTGACCAACTACGTGGACGCCCTCCTGGCCCGGGAGGACCTCTATGTGGTGGGGGAGGTCATCCTGCCCATCAGCCAGACCCTCATGGGGGTGCCGGGGGCCTCTCTGGAGGACGTGAAGCTGGTGTGCTCCCACGCCCAGGGGCTCACCCAGAGCGCCCAATGGCGGGCGGAGAACCTGCCCGACGCGGAGACCCGGGAGATGGACAGCACGGCGGCGGCGGCCAGCTACGTGGCGGAGACCGGGGATAAGACCGTCGCCGCGGTGGCGGCCCCCGGGGCGGCGGAGCTCTACGGCCTGTCCGTCCTGGCGGAAAACGTGCAGATCACCGACGCCAACAAGACCCGGTTCTATGTTCTCGCCCCCGCTCCGCTGGAGGGGGGGACCCACGGGGTCTTCGCGGCGGACTGTGAGGCCGGCCGGATCGACGACATCATCGTGGCCCTCCACGACGCCGGGCTGGAGCTGGTGACCCTCCACGACCGGCCGGCGGGCACCCGGCTGGGGGCCTATCGCTATCTCATCGAGGCGGAGGGGACCCCCGCCGTCACGGCGGACCACCTCAAGGCGGCGGCGGAGTTCCCCGAGGTCCGCTTCCTGGGCAGCTTCTCCGTGGCGGAGAAGGGAACCTAAGAAAGCCCCTTCGGGAAGAGTGAAAGGAAGATTGGAATGAAGAAACGAAGCATCCCCGCCCTCCTGGGCGTATTGGCCCTCCTGGTCCTGGCCGCCGGCTGCGGACCGGGGGGACCGGCGGCGGCGGAGACCGCCCCCATCGGCATCATCGGCGCCATGGACGCGGAGGTGGCCTCCCTCAAGGAGGCCGCCGACATTACGGAGACCAGGGAGATCGCCGCTATGGAGTTCTGCGAAGGCACCCTGGGGGACCGGCCCGTGGTCATCGTCCAGTGCGGCATGGGGAAGGTCAACGCCGGGATCTGCGCCCACACCCTGATCCGCGAATTCGGCTGCGACCGGATCATCAACACCGGGGTGGCGGGGTCCCTGGACAACCGGCTGGACATCGGGGACATCGTGGTGTCCACCGAGGCGGTCCAGCACGACTTTGACGTGTCCTTCCTGGGCTTCGACAAGGGGGAGATCCCCTACACCGGCCTGGTGGCCTTCCCCGCCGACGAGACCCTCCGGGCGGCGGCGGCGGAGGCCGTCCGCCAGACCGCCCCGGAGGTCCATGTGCTGGAGGGCCGGGTGTGCTCCGGGGACCAGTTCATCTCCGAGGGAGCCCAGAGGGACAGGATCACGGCGGACTTCGGCGGCCTGTGCTGCGAGATGGAGGGCGGGGCCGTGGCCCAGGCCTGTTACCTCAACGACGTGCCTTATGTGATCATCCGGGCCATCTCTGACAAGCCCGACGAGACGGAATTCGTGGAATACTCGGTCTTTGAGGCCGAAGCCGCCGCCCACTGCGCCCACATCGTGGAGTACATGGTGGAGGAGCTGGCGTAACGCCGGCGGCGGAAGAAAGGGAGCCCCCGCACCCCGGCAAAAGGAGGCGGTCTGCCATGAAGAAGCCAAGAACCTTATCCACCCTGACCGGGCTGTGCGCCCTGGTCCTGCTGCTCCTGGCCCCGGCCGCCTGCGGCGCGGGCCCCGCCTCTGACGGAAAGGACGCCGGGACGGAGCCTCTCGCCGCCCGGGACCTGGCCGTCCTCCATGAGGAGGAGTTCGGCGGGGTGTACCTGGACCTGACCATCGAGGACTTCAACGCCCTGGGCTTCGCTTACGGGGACAGCGTGGACCTGGCCTTCTCCAACGGGTACGAGCTGAAGGACATCCCCTACTACAACGGCTACTACACCCGGAACGGGGACCCCCTGCTGGTGGCCTACCCCGGCTATCCCCACATCAAGGCGGCTGTCAACGACGGGGACGACCTCTTTGTCCTGGCGGGGCTCGCCCAGGGGGACACGGGCACGGTGACCCTGGCGGAGGCGGGGAAGTACCTGGAGATCCAGCAGGCCCGGGACATCCACTACAGGGACGACCGGGAGGAATTCCCCAGCGACGAGGCCTTTGCCAACTTCCGGGCGGTGACGGCGGGGGAGATCCGGCCGGGGACCCTGTACCGGTCCGCCTCCCCCTGCGATAACCAGCACAACCGGGCCCCCTACGTGGACGCCCTCCTGGGCGAGGCCGGGGTGCAGACCATCCTGGACCTGGCGGACAGCGACGGGAAGCTGGCGGGGTACCTCCGGGGCGAGGACTTCGCCTCCCCCCATTTCCTGGCCCTCTATGAGGCCGGCGGGGTGATCCCCGCGGCCCTGAACATGAACTTCGAGTCCCGGGACTTCCGGGAAAAGCTGGCCTCCGGCCTCACCGCCCTGACGGAGGCCCCCGGCCCCTGGCTGGTCCACTGCACCGAGGGGAAGGACCGGACGGGCTTCGTCTGTATGGTCCTGGAAGCCCTGTGCGGGGCGGACTATGGGGAGATCGTGGACGACTACATGCGCACCTACGACAACTACTACCAGATCACCCCGGCCTCCGACCCGGACCGGTACGGCGTCATCGTGGCGGAGGTCCTGGAGCCCATGGTGGAGACCCTGGCCGGGGAAGGGGCCGATCTCAGGACGGCGGACCTGGCAGGGGCGGCGGAGGCCTACCTCCTGGACGCCGGCATGGCCCCGGACCGGGTGGCGGCCCTGCGGGCGGCCCTGACCGGGGGGCCTGAGAGCCCGGGGGAGTGAAGGGATGGGGCGGCCGGCCCAGGCGGCGGGGCGAGGGGGGGATATCCTCACCTTGCTGAACAGGCAAACAGATCCCTGACCTGATACCGGTCTCCATGGAAAGGCCTGCACAGCGTTTTCCGGCTACGAAGACGTGTTTGAGACGGCATGCAGAGGTTCAAAGAAATCGTTTCATTTGAACCTCGTATTAAAGGTTCGTTCAAGCTTTCCCTCCTATACTCCACCCCATGAAAGGAACACACCACCTTCCATGGCTTGGAAAATAGGAGGGAATTACTATGAACCGCAAAAAAACCACCGCCCTGCTCCTGGCCGCCCTGCTGGCCGGCTCCCTGACCGCCTGCGGCACGTCCACAGCGGACACGGCCGCCCAGACCGACGGCTCCGCTGCCCAGGAGACCATCGACGCCGCTTTCTCCGGCAGCGGCTTCGGCTCCGGGGAGACCGGCGACACCGCCGCCGTGGCCGCCGAGACCTTGGCCTACACCGAGACCGACAGCGACCTGTTCACGGACCGGGACCTGGCCCAGACCGCCGACCTCACCGACGCCGTGACCCTCTCGGTCACCGACGGTCAGGACATCACCATCGCCGAAGCCGGGGTGTACGTCCTCTCCGGGACGGCGGAGAACGTCACCGTCTTTGTGGACGCCGGGGACGAGGACAAGGTCCAGCTTGTGCTGGACGGGCTGACCCTCACCAACACGGACGCCCCCTGCATCTATGGGAAGAACGCCGACAAGGTCTTCGTCACCACCGCCCAGGGGTCGGAGAACTGCCTCACCGTCACCGGGACCTTCGCCGCCGACGGGGAGACCAGCCCCGACGGGGTCATCTTCTCCAAGGACGACCTGGTCCTCAACGGCCTGGGCACCCTGACCATTTCCTCCACGGACAACGGCGTGGTCTCCAAGGACGACCTGAAGCTCACCGGGGGTTCCCTGGTCATCGACTGCGCCGCCGACGGCCTGGAGGCCAACAACACCATCGCCGCGGCGGGAGGGGCCGTCACCATCACCACCGACAAGGACGGCATGAACGCCGGGAACGACGACGAGGAAGACGCCGGGGAGGTCTATCTTCTCGGGGGGACCTTCACCATCACCGCCGGCAGCGACGCCATCCACGGCGACGCCCTGGTGCAGATCGACGACGGGGCCCTGACCCTCACCGCCCCCGAGGGCATCGAGGGCACCGTGGTCCGCGTCAACGGCGGGACCATTGCCATCACTGCCTCCGACGACGGGGTCAACGCCTCCTGGAAGGTGACCTCCCTCACCCCCGCCGTGGAGATCACCGGCGGCGACCTGACCATCAACATGGGCCAGGGGGACACCGACGCCATCGACTCCAACGGCGATCTGACCATCACCGGGGGAACCGTCACCATCACCGCCAATTCCCCCTTCGACTACGACGGCACGGGCACCCTCTCCGGGGGGACGGTCACCGTCAACGGCCAGGAGATCACCGAGCTGACCAGCCAGAGGATGGGCGGCGGCCGGATGGGCGGCGGCATGGGCCAGATGCCCGGCGGCGGCCAGGACGGCCAGTTCTCCGGCGGTCAGATGGCCCCCCGGGGCGGCATGGGCCAGCGGCCCGGGGCCTCCACCGACGGAGACACCGGGGCCACCCCCGCCTTCGACGGCGAGGCTCCCGCCTTCTCCGGCGGCGGCATGGGCGGCCGGTGGAGCGACAGCGGGGAGCTGACGGAGGAGGATCTCTGGGGGAGCTTTGATACCGGCGAGATCGGGTATTTTTGAAGGATAGATACTGCGTCATTAGAGGTAGCTATGGCCTCGCTGCCGGCTCCTTTGTCACCATGATAGTAAACCGAACGTAACCCCCTCAGTCAGCCGCTGCGCGGCTGCCAGCTCCCCCGGAGGGGGAGCCGAGAAGGCTGTACGACTATCTTACGATAGCCGCAGTACCCCTCTTGGCTCCCCCTCCGGGGGAGCTGTCGCCGCAGGCGACTGAGGGGGTTACGCCGCGCCCTCATCGCGTTTGCGAAGGGGGGGTTTGTTTTCTCCAAATATTTTTTCCCCACCCCCCTTGACAAATCCCAAAAGTGTGTTATTGTATTAGTTGCTTAATACAGGCATACAAACGCAAAGGAGGAACGCCTATGCCTTGGGAATTTCGGGGCGATTCTCCCATCTACGCCCAGCTCATGGACCAGCTCCGGCGGCGGATCGTCTCCGGGGACCTGCCCCCGGGGGCCCGGCTGCCCTCGGTGCGGGACCTGGCGGCCCAGGCGGGGGTCAACCCCAACACCATGCAGCGGGCCATGGCGGAGATGGAGCGGCTGGGGCTGGTGTACAGCCAGCGGACGGCGGGGCGGTTCGTCACCGAGGACGAGACCGTCATCCGGGCCCTGCGCCGGGACCTGGCCAGGGAACAGATCGACACCTTTCTGGCGGGGATGGCCCAGTTGGGCTTTCACCGGGGAGAGATCCTCACCCTGCTGGAGGAGGAAGGAGAGAAGGTATGAACAGATTGGAATGCAGGGGGCTGACCAAGCGGTTCGGCCCCATACCGGCCCTGGACGGGGTGGATCTGGCCATTCAGCCGGGGCGCATCGTGGGCCTGCTGGGGCCCAACGGCAGCGGGAAGTCCACCCTCATCAAGCTGGTCACCGGCCTGCTGACCCCCACGGAGGGGGAGATCGCCATCGACGGCATGGCCCCCGGGCCCGCCACCCACGGCGTCGTCTCCTACCTGCCCGAGCGGCCCAGCCTGCCCCAGTGGATGACGGTGGAGGGCCTCCAGGACTTCTATGAGGACTTCTTCCCGGACTTCCGCCGGGAGGTCTCCGGGGAGATGCTGGACCGGCTGGAGATCGACCCCAGGCGGCGGTATAAGCAGCTCTCCAAGGGAACCAGGGAGAAGGTCCAGCTCATCCTCACCATGAGCCGGAAGGCGGGGCTCTATCTCCTGGACGAGCCCATCGGCGGGGTGGACCCGGCGGCCCGGGACTACATCCTGGACACCATCATCCGGGGGTACGACCCCGAGGCCTCGGTGATCCTCTCCACCCACCTGATCGCGGACATCGAGCGGATTTTGGACGACGTGATCTTCCTGCGGCAGGGCAGGGTGGTGCTGGCGGGGCCGGCGGACGAGGTCAGGGCCCAGAAGGGCATGAGTATCGACGGGGTGTTCCGGGAGGTGTTCCGATGCTGAGAAAGCTGATGAAATACGAGCTGAAGGCCACCGGCCGGGTGATGCTCCCCCTCTATCTGGCGGTGGTGGCCCTGGCGGCGGTCCTCCGGGGCCTGGCGGTGTGGTCCCAGGCCCTGCACTACGACGCCGTGACAGGCTTCGACCCGGTGCGGGTCCTCCTGACCCTGGTGACCGCGGCCTTCTTCCTGGCCCTGGTGGCGGCGCCCATCGCGGCGGTGGTGCTGATGATCATCCGGTTTAAGACCAACCTGCTCTCCGACGAGGGCTATGTGATGTTCACCCTCCCCGTGTCCTCCCACAAGCTGGTGTGGTCCAAGCTGCTGACCTCGGCGGTGTGGTTCATCGGGGCGGCCCTGGCGGACTGCCTGGGGGTCCTCATCCTGGCGGCGGAGGAGGGCTTCCTCTCCGGCCTGTGGCAGGGCCTTCGGGACCTTTTCGCGGAGATGACGGCCTACTACGCCGCCAACGGGGTCCTGGTCATCGTCGAGCTTGTGATCCTGGTGCTGGTGGTGTGCTTTACCACCTGCCTGGAGTTCTACTGCCCCATGGCCATCGGCCACAGCTTCGCCCGGCACAAGGTGCTGCTGTCGGTGGTGTTCTTCTTCGTCATCGGCGCGGTCCGGCAGGCAGCCGGGGTGGCGCTGATCTCGGCGGGGGTGCCCTTCCTGGGGGACATGGAGGCCCTGCTCTCCGGCCTGAGCCCGGCGGCGGCCATCCACGGGGGCATCTGGGTGATCACCCTGACCACGGCGGTCTGCGGGGCCATCCTGTATGCCGTTACCCTGCGGATGCTCGACCGGCATCTGAATCTGGAATGACCGAAGAGAACAACGCCGCCCCGGGGGAGACCCCGGGGCGGCGTTGGCTGCTTTTTGCAATATACGGAGGAATGGCGGCGTTTCTTGGTCGCTTTCCCTTAAAATCCGGCAGCGGATTTGGTGATTTCAACCTTAGAAAAATCAGTGATTTTATGATATAATCCAAACGAGAGAAGATATCGGCCCGGACGGAGCAGGTCTGCCGGGCCGTGTTTTGGTTTTTGAACCGAAAGGGGCGGAACACGGTGAAACGCTACGAAAAGGGAGACTATGTGCAGTATGGCGTCAACGGCGTCTGCCTCATCGAGGACGTCCGCCGGGACAGTCTGACCAAGAAGAGCGCCGGGGAATACTACGTCCTCAAGCCCGTGGGGGAGCGGAGCTCCACCATCCTGGTGCCCACGGACAGCGAGACCCTGGTGGGCCGCATGGCCCCCCTCCCCGGCCGGGAGGAGCTGGACGAGCTGATCCTCTCCACCCGGGGCCGGGAGCTGGAATGGATCGACGACCGGAAGGAGCGGGCCGCCCAGTTCCAGCAGGCGGTGAAGCGGTGCGACCTCCGGGATCTGCTGTGCCTGGTGGGGTGCATTTACCGCCGCCGCCTGGACCTGACCGCCGCGGGGAAGAAGCTCCCCGCCGCCGACGAGACCGTCCTCCGCCGGGCGGAGGGCCTCATTGAAAACGAGCTGGGCTTCGTCCTGGACCTGGAGGGCCCCCAGGTGGGGGCATACATCCGGGAGAAGCTGGGGATCGAGGAGGAGGAATGACGCCGCGGTTGACAAGCCGGGCGGCAGATGGTATGATAGCAGCAGAAGGGCGGCTGCAACAAGCGGTTTTGACCCGGGTTTTAGTTAACGATTATAGAAAACCGTCACCGGCCAGGGTGGCGGTTTTCGCTCTTGATCCGAATCGTGAACACACATCCGAAGATATGGAACGTCAACGTGATCGGCATACGCCTCACCTCCCCTCGGGAGATGGTGCCAAAACCGCCTGCCGTAGTGCAGCGCCCTTCTGCTGTTCCTATTGTACTGGAACCGACAAAAAACGTCAACCCCCGGCACAATGCTGTGCCGGGGGTCGTTGTATGTGTGGATGTTGTTGCTGTCCGTCAGCTCACTGACCGAACAGGTAGCCGTAGTCCTCCATGAACTGCATGAGGCCGTCGGTGCCCATGGCCTCCATCTGCTCGTCCAGGGTGCCGGCCTGGGTGACCTCGTCCTTCAGCTTGGTCTCGGCCTCGGAGCCGGCCAGGCCGAAGTACATGACCATGGCCTCGGCGTCGCCCTCCCCGCCCAGGTCGGCGATGCAGTCGTTCTCGATGGTGCCCTTCAGGGTGGAGCCGTTCTCCTCCAGGGAGAAGGTGGTGCCGTCCACGGTGTAGGGCTCCTCCTCCGTTTCGGTGCCGTCGTTGAAGGTCAGGGTGTCACCCTCCTTCAGCTCCATGTAGGCGCCGCCGTAGTCGTAGTCGTCGGGGGCCATGACCAGGGAGCCCATGGTGATCTTGCACAGGTTGTAGGTGCCCAGATAGTCGGGGGCCGCGGCCTCCTCAGACCCGCCGCCGCTGCTGCCGCCGCAGGCGGTGAGGGCCAGAGCCATCAGACCGGCCACCAGGACCGCCAGAATGCGCTTCTTCATCTCAATTACCTCCATATTATCTCAATTCATTTGCGGGGAGAAATACCGCCCCCACTCTATAAGTAAGATACCAGACTCGACAGGAAAGTACAAGGCTTTTTTGGATTTGGCACAGCGGGGAGGTTTTTTTCGCCGTTGGCACAGGTCAGGCACAGAAAACCCCCGCTGCCGGATCGCCGGCGGCGGGGGAGAAAAGCGAGTTCCAAATGCCTTAGTAGGCAACACCCCAATAAATCATCTTTTTCGCCGCTCTCCCGCAGATGGGGCAGGTATCAGACAGGTGCTCCTGGGCGAAGGGCATACACCGGGAGGTCATGCCGGCCTCCTCCTTCATCTTCATCTCGCAGTCCAGCTCGCCGCACCACATGGTCTTGATGAAGCCCCCGTGGGTTTCCTGGAGCGCCTTGGCCTCCTCCAGGGAATGGGCCTCGAAGATGTGCTCCTCCAGGTTGCGCTTGGCCCGGTCGTAGAGGCCCTGGTGGATGGAATCCAGCATCTCTTTGGCGGTGTCCTCGATGCCGTCCAGGCTGACGAAGACCTTCTCGCCGCTGTCCCGGCGGACCAGGACGCACTGGTTCTTCTCGATGTCCTTGGGGCCGATCTCCACCCGGAGGGGGATGCCCTTCATCTCATACTCGGCGGCCTTCCAGCCCATGGACTGGTCGCTCTCGTCGATGCGGGCCCGGAGGCCGGCGGCCTTCAGCCGGTCCAGCAGGGCGTGGGCGGCGTCCAGGACCCCCTCCTTGTGCATGGCCACGGGGATGACCATGGCCTGGATGGGGGCGATGCGGGGGGGCAGCACCAGGCCGTTGTTGTCCCCGTGGGTCATGATGAGGCCGCCGATGGTCCGGGTGGACATGCCCCAGGAGGTCTGGAAGGGGTGGTGGAGGGTGTTGTCCTTGCCGGTGAAGGTGATGTCATAGGCCTTGGCGAAGCCGTCCCCGAAGAAGTGGCTGGTGCCGGACTGGAGGGCCTTGTGGTCGTGCATCATGCACTCCACGGTGTAGGTCTCCTCGGCGCCGTTGAACTTCTCCTTGTCGGTCTTCTGGCCCTTGACCACGGGCATGGCCAGCACGTTTTCCAGGAAGTCGGCGTAGATGTTCAGCATCCGCTGGGTCTCCTCCCGGGCCTCCTCGGCGTCGGCGTGCATGGTGTGGCCCTCCTGCCACAGGAACTCCCGGTGGCGGAGGAAGGGGCGGGAGGTCTTCTCCCACCGGAGGACGGAGCACCACTGGTTATACAGCTTGGGCAGGTCCCGGTGGGACTGGATGACGGCCCGGAAGTGCTCGCAGAACAGGGTCTCGGAGGTGGGGCGGATGCAGCACCGCTCCTCCAGCTCCTCAGAGCCCCCCATGGTGACCCAGGCGCACTCGGGGGCAAAGCCCTCCACGTGGTCCTTCTCCTTCTGGAGGAGGGACTCGGGGATGAGCATGGGAAGATAGACGTTTTCGTGGCCGGTCTCCTTGAACTTCTTGTCCAGCTCCGCCTGGATGTTCTCCCAGATGGCGTAGCCGTAGGGCCGGTAGATGAACATCCCCTTGATGGAGGAGTAGTCGATGAGCTCGGCCTTCTTGCACACGTCGGTGTACCACTGGCCGAAGTCGGTCTCCATGTCGGTGATCTGCTCGACCTTCTTTTTGTTGTCCTTTGCCATAAGTCGTTCCGTCCTTTTTCATTTTTCGTTATATGTAAGCCCGGGGGCGTAAACACAGATACACAGTATTGTATGGCGGCGCGGGCCAAATGTCAAGGCGGGAAGAGGGCGGCGGGGCTTTTTTTGCGGGGCTTCGGGGAGGTCCCTTCCTCTTTCCCTTGCCCCGCCCCGTCCCCTGTGCTACAATGGCCCAAACGAACGCAAGGAGAGAGAACGCATGGAGTGGAAGCAAGTGATAGGGAACACCTGGGCCCTCACCGGGGACCAGGCGGTGGGGGTGGTCCTCCTGCCCGGGGACAGGTGCGTCCTCCTGGACCCCGGCGGCAGCCGGATGCGGGAGGGAGTGGAGCAGGCCCTCCGGGACCGGGGCCTCACCCCCGCCTGGGTGCTGTGCACCCACATGCACTACGACCACCACGAGAACAGCAAGTACTTCCGGGAGACTTACGGGGCCAAGGTCTGCCTGCCCCAGATCGAGGCGGACATCGTAAGAAGCGAGGCCAGCCTGAAAAACCACCTGTTCAACTTCCCCATGGGCCTGGTGCGGACGGACCGGCGGCTCCAGAACCTGATCTGCCCCGTGGACAAGGTCATCCCCTTCGGGGCGGAGACCGTGGACCTGGAGGGGACGGTCTTCGGCGTCCTGCGGACCCCGGGGCACGCCCCGGACCACGTCTGCTTCGTCACCCCCGACGGGGTGTGCTTCGCCGGGGACGCCCTTATGACCCCCGACGTGCTGGAGACCGCCAAGGTCCCCTTCGCCTTCGACCTGGCCGACGACCTGACCAGCAAGGCCAGGATGGGGGAGACCGACTACCCGGCCGCCATCCTCTGCCACAACGGGGTCGTCTATGGCTCCCTGGGGGACCTGGCGGCGGAGAATATCCGGGTGGTCCGGGAGAAGCTGGCGGCCTTCCGGGCCCTGGTGACGGGGCCCATGACCTACAGCGACTTCTATTCCGCCGTCACCCGGGCCACGGGGCTGGACCCCGGCCACCCTATCCGGGCCCAGCATCTGGAGCGGTACATCCGGCCCTATCTGGAATACCTCATCGACGAGGGCGGCGTGGCCCTGCTCTGCCTGGACGGGGCCCCGGGGGTGGGGCCGGTCTCTTCGGACAAGGAGGAAAGGCCATGAGCGCACAAAGCCTGCATCCCGTGATCTTCGACATGGACGGGGTCATCTTCGACTCCGAGCGCCTTCTCCTGGAGAGCTGGAAGATGGTGGCGGACCGGTACGGCATCCCGGATATCGAGGCCACCCTGGCCCGCTGCCTGGGGGTCAGCGTGGACGTGTCCCGGCAAATCTATTTTGACCGCTACGGCCCCGACTTCCCCCTGGACGACTACAAGGCGGAGACCCGGGCCTGGTTTCAGTCCCAATGCCCCAACGGCCACCCCCCGGTGAAGGAGGGGGCCAGGGAGCTGCTGGCCGCCCTCAGGGCCCGGGGGGTCCCCCTGGCCCTGGCCTCCTCCACCCGGTCCGAGGTGGTGAAGGCGGAGCTGGCCGCCGCGGGGCTGCTGGACTGCTTCTCTGTGGTCATCGGCGGGGACCAGATCCCCCGGAGCAAGCCCGCCCCGGATATCTTCCTGGCGGCGGCGGCGGCCCTGGGGGCGGACCCCGGGGACTGCTTCGTCATCGAGGACTCCTTCAACGGCGTCCGGGCCGCCCGGGCGGCGGGGACCCGGCCCATCATGGTCCCCGACCTGGCGCCCCCGGACGGGGAGATGGCGGAGAAGGCGGAGGTCATCCTCCCCGACCTGGCGGCGGCGGGGGCCTACCTGGCAGGACAGGGGGAGAGGGTCGAAAAACAGAGGCACGAAGATTGACGGGTTCCTCAAATCATGCTATACTGTCCATAGATCACTCCGCCTGGGGAAGCACCGCTCCCACCGGACAAGGCGGAAGAAGGAGGCAAATCATGAAAAAGATCCTTTCACTGACCCTGACCGCCCTTCTCCTGGCGGCGCTTCTGGCAGGCTGCGGCGGCGCAGGAGGCGGAGCCGCCGAGGAAAAGGGCATCACCGGCTCCTGGGCCGCTGACGTGGACATGACCGAGTACCTCAACGAGATGCTCAGCGAGGACGAGGAGATCGGCCAGTTCCTGACCCTGGACAACTTCACCATCAAGCTCCTGGCGGAGTTCAAGGAGGACGGCACCTACACCATGGCCGGCGACCCCGAATCCGCCCAGGCCGCCATGGACAGCCTGAAGGAGCAGCTCAAGGGCGCCCTGACCGACTATCTCCAGGCCATGATCGACGAGAGCGGCATGGACACCACCGTGGAGGAGCTGCTGAAAGAGGCGGACATGACCATGGAAGACCTCATGGCCGAGATGGACGAGGCCTACAACGCCGAGGACCTGGTGGGCGACCTGAACACGGAGGGCAAGTACCTCTTTGAGGACGGCAAGCTGGCCCTGTCCGACAGCCTGGACGAGGAGGCCGACATCGCCGAGTATGAGGCCGCCACCCTGGAGGGGGACACCCTGACCCTCACCGGCGGGGAGGACGCCGACAGCGAGTTCGCCGGCCTGTATCCCATCGTTTTTGAGCGGCAGTGAGCCCCCCCGCCCTTCCATAGGCTTGTTGGAATTCCCAAGGTTCAACGAAACACAAAAAAGACCGCGGAGCCATCCGCGGTCTTTTTGTCGGTTTCTTTGTTGACAGGCTGTGGAGGGGCCTTATATAATACTGATGCAAAAGTTAGCCTTGGCTTGCCGCCGGAGAGGAGGGGGACCATGCTGGAGCTGAACAACGTCACCGTGACCTATCCCGGCGGAGCCGGCTCCCTCACCGCCCTGGACCACATGGACCTGCAGGTGGACCGGGGGGAGCTGGTGGCCCTGGTGGGCCCCTCGGGCTGCGGCAAGACCACGGTGCTCAACGTCCTGGCGGGCCAGGTGAAGCCGGCGGCGGGCACGGTCCGGCTGGCGGGGGAGCCGGTGAAGGGGGTCCTGCCCTCGGTGGGGTATATCTCCCAGGCGGACACCCTCCTGCCCTGGCGGTCCGTCCTGGACAACGTGGCCCTGGCCATGGAGCTCCGGGGGGTGGACAAGAAGACCCGCCGGGAGCGGGCCCGGGCCCTCATGGCCCAGATGGGCCTGGCGGGCTTTGAGGAAAGCTGGCCAAGGGAGCTCTCCGGGGGCATGAAGAAGCGGGCGGCCATCGCCCGGGTGCTGGCGGTGGACCCTGCCATCCTCATGATGGACGAGCCCTTCGCCCCCCTGGACGCCCTGACCCGGCAGCGCCTCCAGGACGACATTTTATCCCTGTGGGAGACCACGGGATGCACCATCCTGTATGTGACCCACGATCTCACCGAGGCCATCACCCTGGCCGACCGGGTGGTCCTCCTCTCCGCCCGGCCGGGCCGGGTGGTGGGGACCTACGCCATCGACCTGCCCCGGCCGAGGCGGGTGATGGACGTGAAGTTCTCCCCCCGGTTCGTGGAGCTGGAGAAGACCATCTGGTCGGCTCTCAGCCGGGAGCTGGCGGCGGCGGAGGGGCAGCCATGAGGGGGCCGAAGGTGAGCCCCGGGGTGTGGACGGTGCTGGTCCTGGCCGTCCTGTGCCTGCTGTGGCAGTGGGCCTCCGCCGGGGGGCAGATCAATCCCTTTTATTTCAGCTCCCCTTCCGCCATTTGGGGCAGCTTCCGGTCCCTGCTGGCCGCCGGGACCCTC
This sequence comes from Oscillospiraceae bacterium, assembly GCA_902781745.1. GTDB lineage: Bacteria > Bacillota > Clostridia > Oscillospirales > Oscillospiraceae > Evtepia. The sequence goes on along the minus strand of CACZKM010000046.1, from coordinate 5,689 downwards.
CAGAAGCACTTTATCGTCACCGTCAAAGAGGCGGGCCTTGGCCTGGTCTGCGGCGGGGTGCTGGGGACCCTGGCGGGGCTGTTTCTGGGGACCCATCCCCGGGTGAGCGCCGCCCTGATGCCCCTGCTGACGGGGCTCAACGGGGTGCCCAAGCTGGCCCTGGGGCCCCTGTTCATCATCTGGCTGGGCCTGGGGCTCAGGTCCAAGGTCCTCATTGCGGGGCTGATGGTCTTTTTCGTCTTTGCCTTCAACCTGTACGCCGGCATCCGCAGCGTGGACCGGAGCCTGGTGCTGTCGGTGGAGCTCCTGGGGGCCACCCGGGGGCAGGTCCTCCGGAAGGTGCTGTGGCCGGCCTCCCTGCCCTGGGTGATGGCCAGTCTCCGGACGGCCCTGGGGCTCTCCCTTTCCGGGGCCATCGTGGGGGAGTATCTCGGCGCCAGCCGAGGGATGGGCTGGGCCATCTCTGCGGCGGGGGAGCGGTATGACACCGCCCAGGTTTTGTGTTATGTCTTTGTCATCGTGGTGCTGGTGATCGTGCTGGATTGTGTGCTCCGAGGCGTGGAGAAGTGGGTGCTGCGGTGGCAGTGAGAGGTTGTGCTTCTACAGCATTGCAGATTGTTAGGGCAACGCCCTGCCGGTGTCCTCGCCGGACGGGCAGCCTCCCGGCTGGGGGTCCCCTTTTGGGCGCAAAAGGGGACGGAAAACGCCCAGGGGGTTCCCCCCTGGACCCCTTTTTATGGGCGCTCGCTTCGGTGGGGCAGTCTGCTTTCGGTAGGCTCTGCACCCGTTCTGTTGTGGTGCGGGTCCTTTCAGTCTCCGACGCATCGAAGTTAGGTTGATGAATACTGGATTTTGTGGGGATAGTTGCTGTTGGTTGCAGCGAAGAAGCGCGTAAAAAGCCTTCCCCTTGAGGGGAAGGTGGCCGAGCGAAGCGAGGTCGGATGAGGTGGAAACGTCAAGGGCAGTCGCCACGCAGCGAAAAAACGACCTGCGTCTTTTCCTCCACCGAAACCGCGCTCTGACCTTCAGGCTCCCCCTCATCCGCCCCTTCGGGGCACCTTCCCCCCAGGGGGAAGGCTCTTGTGTGGTCCTTTCCGGACACAAAGGGCTACTGCCCCCACAAAATCCAAATCTCAACAACCAAACACAAAAACAGTTGCAGGCGGCAGCATGATTCGCCCCACTGTGAGATACGATACACGACCCTAAAAGCCCGCACAAGTCCCCGGGTCCAGGGCCCGCAGGCCCTGGTGCTTTTCCCCCGGCTTTTCCAGAAAAGCCGGGCCCTGGCCGGGCAGGCCACCCCCGGTAGGGCGGCAGCCCTACACCGGTGCGTATCGGTAGGCGTACAGACGGTAAGGATAGTACGCACCCACCCGCCCAGCAACGATTGCTGAGTACCCAACGGTATCTCTGTAGGTACTGCGTGTCGCAACGCCGCCCGGACCGGCCATGGTCCTGGCCGGACCACTGACGGTCAGCCCGGCACACCCCGATCATCCCCGCCTCATCGCGGATGATATAAAGCCCTCAAAATCTTTGAGAGAAGGAGTTCACACCATGAAAAAAATCCTATCCCTGCTGCTGACCGCAGCCCTGTCCCTCACCCTCCTGGCCGCCTGCGGCCAGACCCCCGCGGAAGAGCCCGCCGAGTCCGAGGACACCCAGGCCGCGGAGACCGCCGAGACCCCCGCCGAGGGGTCCGAGACCGCCTCCGCCGGCGACCTGGAGACCATCGTCATCACCGAGGACGTCCGGGGCTACCACTGGGCCCCCGCCTATTTGGCCGAGACCCTGGGTTACTTCGCCGAGGAAGGCCTCCACGCCGACTTCCAGACCATCCGGGGGGCCGACTCCACCGCCCCCGTCATGAACGGCGAGGCCCTCTTCTGCCTCAAGGGCATCGAGACCGCCCTCATGCTCAACCAGGCCGGCCAGGGCTGCAAGGTGGTCCTCTCCGCCACCCAGAAGTTCCCCTACTGCCTCATGGGCGCCAGTGAGGAATACTCCACCCTGGAGTCCCTGAAGGGCCAGACCGTGGGCGGCGGCCTCTCCGCCACCAGCGGCCCCATGGCCTTCATCCGGGCCTGCCTGGCCAGCGCAAATCTGGTCCCCGACCAGGACGTGACCTGCATGAACCTGGCCAGCGCCGGCTATCCCGCCTCCCTGGAGGCCGGGGAGGCCCAGGCCGTGGTCTCCACCAACCCCTGGTCCCTGAAGACCCTCCAGGACCTGGGCTGCGTCACCATCGTGGAGGGCACCGACGACGCCGTCATCGAGAACATCATCGGCTCCGCCAGCTATGAGCTCTTCACCGTGGTCACCTCCGACAAGAACATCGCCGAGCAGGGCGAGACCATCCAGAAGGCCGTCAACGCCATGGCCAAGGCCCTCCGGTGGATGGAGACCGCCTCCCCCGAGGAGATCGCCGAGAACCTGGCCCCCCTCTTTGAGTCCTCCCCCGAGGAGCTCCTCTTCGACGCCACCTACGACAAGGACCACGAGATGGCCAACTACACCGGCTACCACTCCGACTCCGGCTACCAGGCGGGCATCCGCCTCTGCCAGCTCGGCGGCGGCATCCCCGAGGACTACAATCCCGACGCCTCCGAGATTTTTGACGAGTCCTTCCTGGACAATGCCTGGGAGAAGCTGGGGGCCTGATTGTAACACAATCATAACTTGACCTCCTCCCCAAAACGTGCGACAATAAAGACCAGCCGTGAAAGATCGGCTGGTCTTTTCTGTCCCCCCGCGTGGGCGTATACCGCGCCGCCCCGGCGCATACCGTGAGGGGGAGGAAGAACGTATGGGAACCATTGAATACCTGATCTTAGCGGTGGGGCTGTCCATGGACGCCTTCGCCGTGTCCGTCTGCAAGGGCCTGGCCATGGGGACGCCAACCTGGCGGCAGGCCGCCGTCCCCGGGCTGTGGTTCGGGGGCTTTCAGGGGCTCATGCCCTGTGTGGGCTACCTGCTGGGGGCCCGGTTCTCCGCCTGCATCACCGCCATCGACCACTGGATCGCCTTCGGCCTGCTGGCGGTCCTGGGGGTGAATATGCTCCGGGAGGCCCGGGAGGGCCCCGAGGCCGCCGACGGCTCCCTGGCCTGGAAGCCCATGCTGGCCCTGGCCGTGGCCACCAGCATCGACGCCCTGGCCGTGGGCATCACCTTCGCCTTCCTGGCGGTGCGGGTGGTCCCCGCCGCCTCGGCCATCGCCGCCGTCACCTTCGCCCTGTCCACCCTGGGGGTCCGCCTGGGGGGCCGGTTCGGGGAGAAGCTGGGCAGCAAGGCCCAGGTCCTGGGGGGGATCATCCTCATCCTCCTGGGGGGGAAGATCCTGTTGGAGCACACCGGGCATCTGCCCTTTTGAGTTCGTTGTTTCTGACCCCGCGATACCAAAGGAGACACACCATGAAAAAGCTGCTGTCCCTGCTGCTGGCGGGCCTGCTGGCCCTCAGCGTGACGATCCCGGCCCTGGCCGCCCCCGCCGGAGAGGCGGAGCAGGCCGCCTGGACCCTCTACCACTACGGCCTCTTCCAGGGGCTGTCCACCGATGCGCGGGACTTCCCCGTCTTCGGCCTGGACCAGGTCCCCACCCGGGCCCAGGGGGTGACCATGCTGGTCCGCCTCCTGGGGAAGGAGGAGACCGCATTGAACGGGACCTGGACCACCCCCTTCACCGACGTGCCCGACTGGGCGGCCCCCTACATCGGCTACGCCTATGACCAGGGCCTCACCGTGGGGGTGTCGGCGGACTGCTTCGCCCCCCATGCCCCCATCCGGGCCACGGAGTACCTGACCCTGGTGCTGCGGGCCCTGGGGTACGTCTCCGGGGAGGACTTCGCCTGGGACCAGGCCTGGAACCTCACCGACGAGCTGGGGGTCACCGACGGGTCCTACGGCCCAAAGACCACCGCCTTCGACCGGGGGGACGTGGCCTGGATCTCCCTCCGGGCCCTGGACGCCAAGGACAAGAAGACCAAGCGCACCCTGCGGACCACCCTGAAGCTCAAGAGCGACGTGGACCAGTGCGTGTGGGAGGAGACCTGGCAGTCCTGCCTGAAGGACCAGATGGTCTTTTCCTTCGCCCCGGCGGAGGGCAGCCCCCGGACCTACACCAAGTTCACCGTGGACAGCGCCTGGGCCAACGGCCAGCCCTGCCAGATCAAGCAGTTCTCCACCAAGCGGGACGTGACCAGCCAGCTCAAGAAGTACCCCAAGGACACCCGGGACGCGGTGGGCTCAGAGACCTTCGCCCTGGTGTATCTGACCTACGACGAGGCGGCGGTGCTGGCGGCGGCCACGGAGACCGTGGAGGACAACGGCCATACCTATCCCGTCATCAAGTTCCAGATGAACGTCACCGGCACCCTGGCGGGGTCCCCGGCGGTGAAGGAGAAGGCGGAGATGGCATACTACATCCTGGGCTACTGGGGGGAGGAGTACGCCAAGTCGTGACCCACATTGATATGACCCACATTGACAGAGACGGAGAGCCGTTCCCGGCGGGGAGCGGCTCTCTGTTTGCGTCTGGGCGCAAGGCCTCATGGGCAGGGTCAGTGGGCCACAGGTGGGGTCTATCCCTGTTGTTGGTCCCAACCGACGGACTTTTGCGCAGAAGCTGCCAAGAAATTTTTTGAAAGTTGTACGTTGGCGTACAACTTTGGGCCTTGTTCCACCATAGGTGAAAGGAGGTTTTCGTGATGAGATACGAAGATGCGATCAAACAAATGTCGGAGTACCGGGGCGGTCTGCTGGAGGAACCCTTCCTCCCCGTGCCCCGGGCGGCTCTGGGCCTGGGCCTGACCCCCATCGCGGTGCTGGCCTACGGCCTTCTGCTGAACCGGGCGGCGCTGTCCGCCAAGTCGGGATGGCTGGACGAGGAAGGCCTGCCCTACGTCACCTATGCCGTGCCCCGTTTGAGCAAGGACCTGGGCGTGAGCGTGAACACGGCCCGCCGGGCGCTGCGGGAGCTGGTGGACCTGGGTCTGGTCAGCCGCCGGGACGTCCCCGGACGGCCCTCCCGGCTGGCGCTGAGACTTATCCACAAGGAGGAGAGAAAGTCTGTGGAAAACTCCGGCCCGGCTTTTGGCCGTGCTACCCCTCCCCGTAGAAATTGGCGGGGGTGGTACTCCTCAAATCGGGAGGGCCCCCCAACAGAATCTGGAGCCGATTAAGAAAGAATAACTAGACTGAATAAACTAGACTGAAGAAACAAGACGGCTCTAAGCGCGCACGCGCGCGCGGGAGGGAGGGGGATCGTTGAGGGGGAGCGGCCTGCTGTCGTAACGCTTCTATCGCAACGATACTGCTGCCTGCAGCGTAGCCACCCTTCCACCGCCTTCGGCGGTCCCCCTCCCCTTATCAAGGGGAGGCAAGAGGCTCTACCTCGTTGGCAAGGTTGTACTATCGTTGCTACGCCGCACCAGCCTCTCGGCCCCCCTTGCCAAGGGGGGCTGTCAGCGAAGCTGACTGGGGGGTGGAGACGTTGCGTACCGCTCTATCGCTGCGTATAAGGAGCGATACGTCCCATCTTCTGTTGCAACGTTCCTGTCGTAACTCTCCTATCGCAACGATATTGCTCCCAGCAACGTAGCCACCCTTCCACCGCCTTCGGCGGTCCCCCATGGTTTATGGTGGCTGCGCCTGGATTGCATCGAACAGTCCCCCGGACTGTTCGACCCTT
>CACZKM010000045.1 GCA_902781745.1 Oscillospiraceae bacterium | reverse complement strand
CGCGGGAATCCTGTATGGATTTCAAGAAAATTTGGCGAAATATGGCGGAAATAGACCCGCCAGTGGGCATGTTGACGTTTTTCAAACAGGCCCTAGTATTACTGTTTTCCGCCCATGGTGTCGCAGTACATACACCGGTACACGCCGTGCTCCCGGTCGGTAAGCCGGAAGATGTGGGGGAGCTCCTGCTCGATGGAGGTGATGCACCGGGGGTTCTTGCAGCGGATGACCCCGGTGATGGTCTCGGGCAGGGTGGGGTGGAGCTTTTCCATCCGCTCGCCGCCCCGGATGATGTTCACGGTGATGTGGGGGTCGATATACCCCAGCATATCGTAGTTGAGGTCGATGACCTCGTTGACCTTCAGGATGTCCTTTTTGCCGTACTTGCCGCTGTCGGCGTTTTTGATGACCGCCACCTCGCACTCCAGCTTGTCCAGGCCCAGGTCCTTATACAGGTCCATGCCCTTGCCGGCGGGGATGTGGTCGATGACGATACCGTCTACGATGGTGCCGATGATCATCTCATTCCACCTCCAAAAGCATCAGGATGAGGGCCATGCGGATGAATTTGCCGCAGAGCACCTGTCGGAAATAGCAGGCCCGGGGGTCGTCGTCCACCGCCACGGAGATCTCGTTGACACGGGGCAGGGGGTGGAGGATGGCCAGGTCCCACTTGGCCGTGGCCAGCTTGTCCGGGGTGAGGATGTAGCTGTCCTTCAGGCGGGCGTAGTCCTCCTCGTTGAAGAACCGCTCCCGCTGCACCCGGGTCATGTAGAGGATGTCCAGCTCGGGCATGGCCTCCTCCAGGGAGGTGGTCTCCCGGTATTCGATGCCCTGCTTTTCCAGCAGGTCTGTCCGGACGCTCTCAGGCACCCGGAGCTCCTCCGGGGAGATGAGGACGAAGCGGACGTTCCGATACCGGGACATGGCCCCGATGAGGGAGTGGACCGTCCGGCCGAACTTCAGGTCCCCGCAGCAGCCGATGACCAGGTCGTCCAGCCGCCCCTTCTCCCGCTTGATGGTCAGCAGGTCGGTGAGGGTCTGGGTGGGGTGGTGGTGGCCGCCGTCGCCGGCGTTGATCACCGGCACCGTGGCCTTCATGGAGGCCACCAGGGGGGCGCCCTCCTTGGGGTGGCGCATGGCGATGATGTCGGCAAAGCAGCTCACCGTCCGGGCGGTGTCCGCCACGCTCTCTCCCTTGGCCGCCGAGGAGCTGGTGGCCTCGGAAAAGCCCAGGACCTGGCCCCCCAGCTCATACATGGCCGCCTCAAAGCTCAGGCGGGTGCGGGTGGAGGGCTCGTAAAACAAGGTGGCCAGCTTTTTGTGCCGGCATTTCTCCCGGTAGACGTCGGGATGGTCGATGATGTCCTCGGCCACGGAGATGAGATCGTCGATCTCCTCCACGGACAGGTCGGTGATGTCGATGAGGTCTCTCTTCATTGCGTCCTTCCTTTCTTCCGATCTTGTCCCATCGTCACTTCGCGCCGATCCAGCTCTCGTCAGAGGGATTGTCGCGGAAAGCCAGGAGCCGGGCCTGGTCCTCAGGCTTGATGTAGCCCTCGGCGGCGGCGGCCTGGGCCACGGTGTCCAGGTCGGTGAGGCTGACGTTCTTCACGTTGGCCTGGGCCAGCCGGTCCACGCTCTTCTTCATGCCGTAGGTGAAAATGGAGGCAATGCCCAGGACCTCCGCCCCGGCCTCCCGCAGGACGTCCACCACCTCCAGGACGCTGCCGCCGGTGGAGATCAGGTCCTCAATGACCACCACCTTCTGGCCGGGCAGGAGCTTGCCCTCGATCTGGTTCTTCCGGCCGTGGTCCTTGGCGCCGGAGCGGACATAGCCCATGGGGAGCTCCAGCAGGTGGGCGGTGATGGCGGCGTGGGCGATGCCGGCGGTGGAGGTTCCCATGAGGACCTCCGCCTGGGGATAGTGCTCCTTCACCAGCCGGGCCAGGCCGTTCTCCACGTCCAGGCGGACCTGGTGGTCGGAAAGGGTCAGGCGGTTGTCGCAGTAGATGGGGCTCTTGATGCCGCTGGCCCAGGTAAAGGGCTCGTCGGGCCGCAGGAACACGGCCTGGATCTTCAGCAGGTCTTTCGCGATCTTCAGTTTCATCTTGGGTCCTCCTTCTTCTCAGTCCACAAAGTCATTGACACAGCGTTCATAGGCGGCCACCGGGTCGGCGGCGGCGGTGATGGGCCGGCCCACCACGATATAGTCCGAGCCGATCTCCTTCGCCTTGGCGGGGTCGGTCACCCGGACCTGGTCCCCCTTGTCCCCGTCGGCAAAGCGGATGCCGGGGGTGATGGTGAGGAAGGCCTTGCCGCAGGTCTCGTGGACCTTACCCGCCTCCATGGGGGAGCAGACCACCCCGTCCAGGCCGGCGGCGGCGGCGTTGGCCGCGTAGTGCATGACGGTCTCATCCATGGGGGCGCCGATGAGAAGCTCCTCCTGCATCCGCTCCTGGCTGGTGGAGGTGAGCTGGGTGACGGCGATGACCAGAGGCCGGGAGCCGTCGGGCCGGGTGACCCCCTCCAGGGCGGCCTCCATCATGGCCTTCGTCCCGGCGGCGTGTAGGTTCACCATGTCCACGTCCAGCCTGGACAGGACCGCCATGGCCTTCTTCACGGTGTTGGGGATGTCGTGGAGCTTCAGGTCCAGGAAGATCTGATGGCCCCGGGCCTTGATCTCCCGGACGATCTCCGGGCCGGCGGCATAGAAGAGCTCCATGCCGATCTTCACATAGGGCTTTTTGCCGGAAAACTTGTCCAGAAAGGCCAGGGTCTCCTCCTTGCTGCTGAAATCACAGGCAATGATCACGTCTTTTCCCATCAGTGGGCACCTCCGATCAGTTCATTGATATCTTGCACGCCCAGGCGCTCCAGTACGCCGGGCAGGTCGTCAATGATTGTTTTACAGGCCATGGGGTCTGTCAGATTGGCCGCTCCTACCTGGACGGCGGTGGCCCCCGCCAGCATCATTTCCACAACGTCCTCCGCCGAGGACACGCCCCCCATGCCGATGATGGGCAGGTCCACCGCCTCATAGACCTGCCAGACCATCCGCAGGGCCACGGGGAAGACCGCCGGGCCGGAGAGGCCGCCGGTGGTGTTGGCCAGGATGGGGGCCCGGCGTTTCAGGTCGATCCGCATCCCCATGAGGGTGTTGATGAGGCTCAGCCCGTCGGCCCCGCCCTCGGCGCAGGCTTTGGCGATGGAGACGATGTCGGTGACGTTGGGGGAGAGCTTCAGGTACACCGGCTTTTTGCAGACGGCCTTCACCGCCCGGGTCACGTCATAGACCATGTTGGGGTCCGTGCCGAAGCTCATGCCCCCGTGGTGGACGTTGGGGCAGCTTACGTTCACTTCGATCAGGTCGGTGTGGGGGGAAGCGTCCGCCTTGGCGCAGCACTCTACATACTCATCCATGGAAAATCCGCTGATGTTGTGGATAATGGGCTTGGTGTAGAGCTCCCGCAGCCGGGGAAGCTCCTCCGCCAGGACCTGGTCGATGCCGGGGTTCTGGAGGCCCACGGCGTTGAGCATCCCCCCCTCGGTCTCGGCGATGCGAGGGGCGGGGTTGCCGAACCGGGGCTCCCGGGTGGTGCCCTTGACGCTGATGGCCCCCAGGCAGTTGATGTCGTACCACTGGGCGAACTCATAGCCGAAGCCGAAGGTGCCGCTGGCGGGGATCACCGGGTTGTCCAGCCGGATCCCGCTGAGGGTGACGGCGGTCTTTACCATAGGATCTCCTCCTTTTCCAGCACCGGGCCCTCCCGGCAGATGCGCTTATTGCCGTATTTCGTCTGGCAGGTGCAGCCCATGCAGGCCCCGAAGCCGCAGCCCATCCGCTCCTCAAAGCTGAACTGGCCGGAGGTGACGGAGCTGTCATACACGGCTTTCAGCATGGGGCCGGGGCCGCAGGTGTAGATGTAGGTATAGTCGATGGCGGGCATGGCGTCGGTGACGAAGCCCTTTGTCCCGGCGGAGCCGTCCACGGTGGTGACGGTCACGGGGAGGCCCAGGGCCGCAAACTCCGCCTGATAGAACCGCTCCGCCGCGGTGTTGAAGCCCAGGATGACGGAGGGATGCTTCCCCCGGGCCAGCAGATGCTTTGCCAGGGCGTACATGGGGGGGGCTCCCGCGCCGCCGCCGATGAGCAGGGGCCTGTCCCCCGCCTTGTCCAGGTCGTAGCCGTTGCCCAGGCCGGTGAGAAGGTCCAGGGTCTGGCCGGAGACCATCTCGCTCATCTGGGCGGTCCCCTTCCCCACCACCTTATAGAGGATGGTCAGGGTCCCCTCCTCCCAGTCACAGACCGAGATGGGACGGCGGAGGAATTTCCCCGTCAGGGCGATGTTGACGAACTGGCCCGGCGCGGTGATGGCCGAGGTGTCCCCCGCCAGGACCATGCGGTAGGTGTTGGGGGCCAGCCTGGTGTTGTCCGTTATGGTAAAGAATCCCTGCTTCACGGCTTCTCCCCTCCTTCCGCCTGCCAGGCGATCTCGCCGCCGCACAGGGTCAGCAGACACTTCCCGAAGACGGTCCGGCCCGCGAAGGGGGTGGCCCGCCCCATGGACAGGAAGTCCGCCGGGTCGATCCTGTAGCTTTCGTTCAGGTCAAACACGGTCAGGTCCGCCGGCGCGCCTTCCTTCAGCGCCGGGGTGCCGATGCCGAACCGCCGGGCAGGCCGGGTGACCATGGCGTCGATGAGCCGGTCCAGGGTCAGGACGCCCGTCTTCACCAGCTCTGTGTAGAGCACCGGGAAGGCGGTCTCCAGGCCCACCACCCCGAAGAGGCTCTTTTCCAGCCCCCGGCTCTTCTCCTCGGCGGAGTGGGGGGCGTGGTCGGTGGCGATCATGTCCACGGTGCCGTCCAGGAGCCCGGCCAGAAGGGCCCGGCGGTCCTCCTCGGAGCGGATGGGCGGGTTCATCTTGAACCGTCCGTCCTCCTGGAGCATGGCGTCGTTCATCACCAGGTAGTGGGGCCCGGTCTCGCAGGTCACGTCCAGGCCCTCCGCCTTCGCTTTGCGGATCAGCTCCACACTCTCCTTGGTGGACACATGGCAGACGTGGTAGGCGCAGCCGGTCTCCCGAACCAGCTCCAGGTCCCGCTCCACCTGCTTCCACTCGCTGGCGGAGACGTTCCCCTTATGGCCGTGGGCCCGGGCGTAGTCCCCGTCGTGGATGTAGCCGCCGTTTAAGAGGGTCTCGTCCTCGCAGTGGGCCACGATGACCTTCCCCAGGGCCTTGGCCCGGGTCATGGCCTCCTTCATCTTCTCGTCCCGCTGGACCCCCTTGCCGTCGTCGGAGAAGGCCACCACATAGGGGGCCATGGCCTCCAGGTCGGCCAGGGTCTCCCCCTTCTCCCCCACGGTGATGGCCCCGTAGGGGTGGACGTGGATGACCCCGTCCTTTTCAATGGCGTCCAGCTCGGGCTTCAGGTTCTCCAGGCTGTCAGGCACCGGCTTCAGGTTGGGCATGGGGCACACCGCGGTGTAGCCCCCCCGGGCCGCCGCCCGGGTGCCGGTGGCGATGGTCTCCTTATACGAAAAACCCGGCTCCCGCAGATGTACGTGCACATCCACGAAACCCGGAAATACCATCCCATGATCCAATTTGATGACCTGCGCGTCAGAAACAACAGGCGTCTTGGGGGAAATGGAAACAATCCGTCCGTCCTCGATGAGGACCGACAGCTTCCCATCCATTCGGAACACCGTCATTTGATCCAGAAGCAGCTTCATCGGCAGACCCTCCTTCTTCTCATGATCAGCTAATCGATTCTGCAATATGTTATCAGATGGGAGGCGGTCTGTCAATTCTTTCTCCGACAAATCCCCAGAATTCCCCGCGGGTCCGGCCCGGGAAGCTTGACAAAATCATTTGACATTTTAGAGGTATTGTTGCAAAATAGGAGAAAGAGAGAATCATAGCGCTATAATACGAATCCCCGGCAGAGCCTTCCCTTGGACCGGCAGCGCTTGAACGCTCGGATCGGGGGATCGTATCCGAAATCTATCATCACGCAGGAGGTACCCTCCCATGCTGAACAAGAAGATCGAGTATTTCATCACCCTGGCCGAGTGCCTGAGCTTCACCCAGGCCGCCGCCGCCCACTCCGTCTCCCAGACCGCCATCAGCCAGTACATCGCCGCCCTGGAGAACAAGCTCCAGGTCCGGCTCTTCGACCGCAACGCCCACTCCGTTTCCCTCACCGACGCGGGGAAGCTCTTCTATGAGCGGGCCACCTTCCTGGTGCGGTACTACGACGACACAAAAAGGCAGCTCATCGCCATCCAGGAGCAGTATCAGGGCTATGTGAAGGTGGGCGTCGGCATGTACGAGTACCGGCGGACCGAGGATTTCTTCTCCCGCTTCCTCATGGCCCACCCCGAGATCCGGGTGGACATCTTCCAGTACCCCTACGGCGCCCTGACGGAAAAGCTCAAGTCCGGGGAGCTGGACGTGATCCTGGCCAACGTCCTCTGCGAGGACGCCTTCTCCAAGGAGGCCATCCTCTCCCGGCCCATGTTCGACTCCACCAATTATCTGGTGGCGGAGCAGTCCGTGGCCGCCAAGTATCCCCCCGACGATCCGGTGGCCCTCCTTCAGGGGGAGTGCCTTATCACCAACTGCGAGGACGACGGGCCCAACTCCATGGATATGCTCAAGCAGATGCTCCGGCGGCAGTTCGGCGTCATCCCCAGCCGCTTTGCCCAGACCAACAGCACCAACACCCAGCTCATGATGGTCCGGGCCCGCCACGGGGTGGCCATCGTCCCCGACATCGTCAGCGAGTCCACCGAGGACGGGCTGGTCCGCTTCCCCATGACCCAGGGGGACCTGACCCGGTACGATATGTTCCGGCTGGCGGGGAACAACAACCCGGCGGCGGATCTTCTCATGAACTTTGACGAAACCGCGGATTGATCCAGAATTCCACAGAAAAAACACCGGCTTTCGCATCGTTTTGGTGCGAGAGCCGGTGTTTTGTTTCTGGCTTATCCCTGCTGCCCCAGGGCGAAGGCCACCTTGTTCAGGTCCAGGACCTTGGGGGGCACGTTGGCCTCCAGGGAGGCCTGCCAGGCCTCGGCGGGAATGTCCGGGAAGTAGTGGGACAGGCGGCCCATGAGGACCATGTTCACCGCCTTGGGGGACCCGGCCTGCTCGGCCAGGGCCAGACAGTCCATGGCGTCCACGGTGACCCCCAGGGCTCCCATCTTCTCCACCAGGTTTTCCGGGTACTTGGCCAGCCCCGCGATGACAGGCATGGGCTCCATCTCCTGGGTGTTGGTGACGATGGTGCCGGTGGGCTTGAGATATTCGATCCACCGGGCGGCCTCCAGCAGCTCGAAGGAGACGATGAAGTCCGCCTCCCCCTTGTCGATGATGGGGGAGTAGACCTTGTCTCCGAAGCGGACGTAGGTGACCACGCTGCCCCCCCGCTGGCTCATGCCGTGGACCTCGGACACCTTTACGTCATAGCCCTGGGCCACCAGGAGATGGCCCAGCATCTTGGAGGCCAGGAGGGAGCCCTGACCGCCTACTCCGACGATCATGATGTTGACAGTTTCCATTGACGCTCCCCTCCTCTCAGACCACCAGGGCGTCCCGGTGGCACATCTGCATACACTGCCGGCAGCCCACGCACTGGGTGCGGTCGATCTCCACCACGCCCTTGGATTTGGGCAGGGTCAGGGCCGGACAGCCGATCTTCATGCACAGGCCGCAGCCGTTGCAGTTCTCCGCCACCACCTGCAGGGGCGGGGCCTTCTTCACGCTCTTGAGCATGACGCAGGGGCTCCGGGTGATGATCACCGAGGGCTCCTCCGCCGCCAGCTCTTCCTTCAGGACCTTCTCCGTCTCCTTGAGCTGGTTGGGGTCCACCACCCGGACCCGGTCGAAGCCCACGGCATGGCAAAGGGCCTCCAGGTCGATCTTCCCCGCCGGGTCCCCCCGGAGGGTCTTGCCGGTGGTGGGGTTCTGCTGGTGGCCGGTCATGCCGGTGATGGAGTTGTCCAGGATGATGACGGTGGAGTTAGACCGGTTGTAGGCAATGTCGGTGATGCCGGTGATGCCCGAGTGGGCGAAGGTGGAGTCGCCGATCACCGCCACGCTGTGCTTCTCGTGGTCCGCGCCCCCGGCCAGGTTGAAGCCGTGGAGGCCGGAGCAGGAGGCCCCCATGCAGATATTCAGGTCCATGGCGTTCAGGGGGGGCATGACCCCCAGGGTATAGCAGCCGATGTCGCCGTAGACCATGCACTTGTTCTTGGACAGGGCGTAGAACACCCCCCGGTGGGGACATCCCGCGCACATGACCGGGGGCCGGCCGGGGATCTCGTCGGCCAGGGTGAGGGTGGGCTTGGGGTCGCGGCCCAGGCTGCGGGCCACTACGCCCTGGGTGAGCTCATCCACCATGGGGATGACCTCCTTGCCCGTCACCTCCACGCCGATCTGGCGGCAGTGGTTCTCGATGATGGGCTCCAGCTCCTCGATGACCAGGACCTTGTCCACCTGGGCGGCGAAGTCCCTGATCTTCTGCACAGGCATGGGCCAGGACAGGCCCAGCTTCAGGACGCTGGCCTTCTCCCCAAAGACCTCCCGGACATACTGGTAGGTGGTGGAGGAGGTGATGATCCCCACGGACCGGTCCTCCCCCAGCTCCGTGCGGTTGAGGTCGGTGGTCTCGGCCAGCTCGGTCATGGCCTTGGTCCGTTCCTCCACCCGGTAGTGGGCCTTCAGGGAGTTGGTGGTCATCATGACCCGCTGGGGGTCCTTGTGATATTCCTTCTTGGGGACCTCATGGCGCTCCCCCCGCTCCACGATGCTCTGGGAGTGGGAGATCCGGGTGCACATCCGCAGAAGGATGGGGGTGTGGTATTCCTCGGAGAGCGCGAAGGCCCGCTTGGCGAAGTCCAGGGCCTCCTGGGAGTCTGAGGGCTCCAGCATGGGGACCTTGGCGGCGATGGCGTAGTGCCGGGAGTCCTGCTCGTTCTGGGAGGAGAACATCCCCGGATCGTCGGCCACGCAGATGACCAGCCCGGACTCCACCCCCTGGTAGGAGATGGTGAACAGGGGGTCGGCGGCCACGTTGAGGCCCACGTGCTTCATGCAGCAGGCGGCCCGCCGTCCGCCCACGGCGGCGCCGTGGGCCACCTCCAGGGCGACCTTCTCGTTGGGGGCCCACTCGCAGTAGATCTCGGGATACTTGGCGGCCTCCTCGGTGATCTCGGTGCTGGGGGTGCCGGGGTAGCTGGAGATCACGCAGCACCCGGCCTCATACAGTCCACGGGCAACGGCCTTGTTGCCCAGCATCAATTCTCTCATTCTGTCATTCCTCGTCTTCCTTGGGACGGGCGATCCCGTTTTTCTCGTCCATGCGCTCCATGATCTCCTTCATGCCGCCGGTGCTGTAGTTCAGGGCCCGGTTGACCCGGCTGACGGTGGCGGAGCTGGCGCCGGTCTCGCTGAGGATCGCGGTGTATACCTTGCCGTCGTGGAGCATCTTGGCCACGTTGAACCGCTGCTCCATGGCCTGGAGCTCCGTGGGGGCGCAGAGGTCCTCAAAGAACCGCAGGCATTCCTCCACGGTGCCGATCTCCACGATGTGCTCATAGAGCGACATGACCCGCTCTTTTTTTCGTCCTCTGGGTGGCATCGTCTTGCCTCCTTCGTCCGTTGTCTGTCTGGATGAAACGCCTTATCCTCTGTTCTGCTGCGCCACCAGGTGCTCCGCGCCGTAGCGCTTGCGGAGGACGGGCTTTTCGATCTTTCCGGTGGCGTTCCGGGGAATCTCCGCGAAGATGATCTGCTTGGGCCGCTTGTACCGGGGGAGGTCCAGGCAGAACTCGTTGATCTCCTCCTCGGTGCAGTCCATGCCCTCTTTGACCTCGATGATGGCGCCGCAGATCTCGCCCAGTCTCCGGTCGGGCAGACCGATGACCGCCACATCCTTGATCTTGGGATGGGCCCGGAGGAAGTCCTCGATCTGGACGGGGTAGATGTTCTCGCCGCCGCTGATGACCACGTCCTTCTTCCGGTCCACCAGGAAGTAGAAGCCGTCGGGGTCCTGCATGGCCATGTCGCCGGTGTAGAGCCAGCCGTCCTTCAGGACCTCCGCCGTGGCCTCGGGGTTGTTGTAGTAGCAGGTCATGACGCCGGGGCCCTTGACGCACAGCTCGCCCACGTCGCCCTGCTTGACGGTCTCCCCGTGCTCGTCCACGATCTTGCACTTCCAGCGGTAGCCGGGCACGCCGATGGCCCCCACCTTTTCGATGTTGTCCAGCCCTAGATGGACGCAGCCCGGACCGGTGGACTCGGACAGGCCGTAGTTGGTGTCATAGAGGTGGTGGGGGAAGTATTCCTTCCACCGGCGGATGAGGGAGGGCGGCACCGGCTGGGCGCCGATGTGCATGAGCTTCCACTGGTCCAGCTTGTAATCAGACAGCTTCACGTCCCCCCGGTCCAGGGCGTCCAGGATCTCCTGGGCCCAGGGCACCAGGAGCCAGACCAGGGTGCACCCTTCGTCGGAAATGGCCCGGAGGATGATCTCCGGGGTGGTGCCCTTCAGCAGCACCGCCTTGCCGCCGGCCCAGAGGCTCCCCATCCAGTGGAATTTGGCCCCGGTGTGGTAGAGGGGCGGGATGCACAGGAAGACATCGTCGTGGCCGATGCGGTGGTGCTTGGCCTCCATCTCCGCGGCCTGGGTGAGGCTCAGATGCTTATGTAAGATGGCCTTGGGGAAGCCGGTGGTGCCGGAGGAGAAGTAGATGGCCCCGTCGTCGTCGTCGGTGATGAGGACCTGGGGAGGGGCGGAGGAGCAGTCGGCGGACAGCTCCCGGTAGCTCTCGGCAAAGGTGGGGCAGTTGTCCCCCACGTAGATCAGCAGACGGCCCCGGGAGAGCTTGTCCGCAATGCTTTCGATCCGTCCGATAAACTCCGGCCCGAAGACCAGCACGTCCACCTCCGCCAGGTCGGCGCAGTACTGGATCTCGTCGGCGGAGTACCGGAAGTTGAAAGGCACGGCGATGGCCCCGGACTTGAGCACGCCGAAGTAGATGGGCAGCCACTCCAGGCAGTTGTACATGAGGATGGCCACCTTGTCCCCCTTCTTGATGCCCCGGGACAGGAGCATATTAGCGAAGCGGTTGGCCTTCTCGTCGAAGACCGTCCAGGTGATCTCCCGGCGGTAGGGCTCGTCGGTGGTGGGCTGGATGAGGTCGTAGTCCTTCCAGGTCATCCGCCGGGTCTCGGGCATTTCAGGGTTGAGCTCTACCAGGGCGGTCTCGTTCCCGTAGAGCTTCACGTTGCGTTCCAGAAAATCGGTGACAGGCATGGGTTGTCAGTCCTTTCTTGTATGGGTAATGCTTTACAGCTTTAAACGTTCGCAGATTAACAGCTTTATTCTAGTACAGGCGACACAGAAAGTCAAGCAAAAACCGGCGCGAACTGCGTCGCGCCGGTTTTGAAGCAGCTTGTTCTCGTAAATGGCTGACGGAACCTGAATCATACTAGTCTCAATTAAAAAGCTTGAAAAGCTTTTTGCTGTGCATAAGTTCGACCAGCGAAATCAAAGATTTCGGGTCTCACTTGATATAGCGCCGA
>CACZKM010000044.1 GCA_902781745.1 Oscillospiraceae bacterium | reverse complement strand
TGAACGGCTTTCTTCGCCGCACATCCGTGCGGCGGCCATGGGCATAGCCCATGGTAATAAAAACATATGAAATGTTTTTATCAAGAAATAGTATAAAACGAATCGGACCGGTGCTCAGGGGGGAACCTGTCCAAGGCGCAAAAAAACAGGACGGAGAAACCCGTCCCGTTTTCTGCAGGATGTGTGATGTGATCGGTCTACCGCCGGACCTCCCGGCCGCCCTTCATTTCTTTCTTTCGGGCGTACATCGCCTTGTCCGCCCGCTTGAAGACGGTCTCCATGGATGTGTCCCTCTCCCGGTCGAAGGGGGCGAAGCCGATGGCGGCGGAGACACGCTCCCAGGCGGGGAGATCCGAGTCTGCCTGACGCTCGGTCAAAGTCTCATTGAATTGGTCCAGGAGACCTTGGGCGTTCTCGAAATCGCTGTTTTCCAGAATGACGGCAAACTCATCGCCGCCGATGCGGAAGACGGGGGAGTGCTGGAAGGTGTTACAGATGATACGACAAAGGGTGCGGATGGCGTCGTCACCCTGCTCGTGGCCGTAGGTGTCGTTGAGGATCTTCAGGTCGTTCAGGTCCACCATGGCCAGGCCGAAGGCGGTGCTGCCGTTGCGGATGTCCTCGTTGACCCGGGCGATCTCCTCGTCATAGGCCCGCTTGTTGCGGACCTTGGTAAGGGCGTCCACGCTGGCGAGGACGTTGAGCTGCTCGGCGTGCTCTCGGGTAGTGGCCAGCTCCCGGGTGGTGGCCAAGAGGTTGGCGATGTGGTCGTTGATGTCCCGTTCCATCTGGGACATGGAGTCCGCCAGGGCCTGGATCTCATCTCCCGTCTTGATCTGGAGCTGGGCGAACTTGTGGCGGACGGTGGATGCCTCTCCGCTGCAATAGGTAACCGAGGCGTTGGAGAGGGTGTTGATGGGACGAATCACCATCCGGTCCACCAGGAGAATGGCCAGCAAGCTTGTCACCACGGTGAGGACCAGGAGGACCAGGGCCGTGCGCAGAAGAAACTGGTGCTGCTGGGCCATGATATCGTTCATGCTCATGTCAACGCCCATGTAGGCCAAAATCTCGCCGTTGGCGTCGTGGACGGGCATCCCCGCAGCCACCAGCCAGCCGTGTTCCTCCGTGTTGGTGATGTTAGGCAGGAAGCCCCCCTCGGGGTCGGTGAGGATGCTCTGATCGCCCTCGAAAAAGGGGTCAACGAGGCCGGGGGGGCAGTAGTCGTCGGCATCGGGGTCCGTGGCGTCCACCAGGTAGATGGTGTGCTCCGCCGCTCCGTCCACGGAAATCAAGTAGATGGCAGCCACGTTGTTGGCATCCTGGAAAGCCTGGAGCTGTTCCTTGAGCTCCAGGTAAAGAGGCTCCTGGTCGATGCCCTCGAACTGGGCCATGTATTCCGAGAAGGCCGGAGTATCCCATTCCTCAACGGTGGGCTGCTGGGGGGCTGGCCGCATAAATGTCGACTACTTCGTCCCGGATGGCCCGGACCTTCTCGGCGTCCACCGCCAGGGCGATGGTTTTGGAGAGGTTTACGGTCTTTTCCTCGTACTGATCCCGGACGATGCTGTGGATGACCCGCCAGCTGCAAAGCAAGGCTACGACGCCGGTGAGCACAACGATGGAAACGATGAGCAAAACCGTCTTCTTTTTTAGAGAAAAGCGCATAGCAAAGCCTCCTTGTGGGTCTCTCGCCCGGAACGGGAAAGGAGAGCTGTGGGCTTGGAACGCAAGGGAGGGGGCGGATCACAATGGGCGGCGGCCTGCCGGAAAACCCAGGCGAAATAAAGCTAGGCATAGTTATTGTACCATTATGCTTGAGGCTTGTCTATGCTTTTTTGTTACAAAACTGGAAAACGGACTGACTGAAGGGCCTTCGGACGGTTCATACGCCATTCATCGGATGGAACAGCCGGGAAAGTATTCCGTCACGAACTCCACAGTCTCCACCGCCCATTCCCGGCCGTTGAGATCCGCCAGACACCCGGCGTCGGTGGTGAACCGGAAGGCCAGCTTGTAGGACCACAGGGCCTGGCCCGACCGTCCGTACCGGCGGTTGACCTTCTCCTTTCCGTACTTGCCGTCCCCCAGGAGGGGGTGGCCGGCGGCGGCGAACTGGGCCCGGATCTGGTGGGTCCGGCCGGTGACCAGGCGGCACTCCACCAGAGAGAGGTCCCTGTTCTTCGCCAGGGTACGGTAGAGGGTGACAGCGGTGCGGCCCCCGGCCACGGGCTTCCGGTGGACGAAGACCTGTTTCTTCCCCTCATCCTTTACCAGAAAGTCCTCCAGCTTCCCCTGGGGGGGCGACATGGTCCCCAGGACCACGCAGAGATAATACTTTTCGATCTCCCGGTCCCGGATCTTCTGGTTCATGATCCGCAGGGTCTCGGCGTTCTTGGCGGCGATGACGATGCCCCCGGTGTTCCGGTCGATGCGGTTGCACAGGGCGGGGGCGAAGGAATTCTCCCAGTAGGGGGACCACTCCTTTTTCTGGTACAGGTAGGCCTGGATGTGAGTGATGAGGGTGTTGACCCGCTCGCTCTCGTCGGGGTGGACCACCATTCCCGGCCGCTTGTTCACCAGCAGAAGGTTCTCGTCCTCGTAGACGATGTCAAGCTGGGGCTTGAAGACCGAGAGGAAGGCGTTCTCCGGGGTAGGGGCGTCGAAGAACTCGTCGTTGATGTAGAGCTGAAGCACGTCCCCCTTCACCAGCCGGGTGTCCCGCTTGGCCCCCTTGCCGTTGACCTTTACCCGCTTGATGCGGATATACTTCTGGGCCAGGGGGGCGGGGAGCAGGGGCAGGGTCTTGCCCAGCCAGCGGTCCAGCCGCTGCCCGGCGTCGTTGGCAGTGATGGTGAATTCCTTCATGGCCGCGCCTCCTCTCTGTGTCCCTCCACTCTACCATCCGGGGGCGGGGCTGTCAAGAAAACCGCTTAAAAAGGGAAAAGCCCCCGGATGGGGGGCGATTCGCGGGGGACTCACCGGTCGCTGGTGGTGGGCAGGTCGGAATCCCAGCGGAAGATGAATTCATCCAGGTCCTGGGGCGCGGGGACGGGGGCGGGGGGCGCTTGTTCAGCCATATGGAAACTCTCCTTTCATGCTCGTGGGCATCTAGCTCAGTATATGCGTATCCCCGGGGGATATGTGCGGGAATCCCGTCGAGCAAAAAACGTGACAAGGTTTTCTGTCCGTGGTATGATGGAGGCGACACTACAAGACAACGAGGTGATCTCCATGACAGCAGAGACCCTGCGCAACCTGGTAGAGACCGTCCCCCAGCTCAAGGCCCTGGAGGAGGAACGGGAGATTTTCTGGCGCAATCCTCTCCTCAAGCCCGCCGCCCAGGGCCATAGCCTGGCCCCCCTGACCATGGCGGACATCGACGACGCCGAGGCGAGACTGGCCCGGTTCGCCCCCTTCCTGGTGGACCGTTTTCCCGAGCTGGCCCCGGCCAACGGGGTCATCGAGTCGGCCCTCCGTCCGGTGCCCGCCCTGAAGGCCCGGCTCAACACCCGGTACGGCGCGGACCTGACCGGCACCCTCCTCCTCAAGGAGGACAGCCACCTGGCGGTGGCTGGGTCCGTCAAGGCCAGGGGCGGCATCTATGAGGTCCTCAAGCACACCGAGGACCTGGCCCTGGAGCACGGGATCCTCTCGGGCTTTGAGGACGATTATCGCAAGCTGGCCTCTCCGGAGGCCCGAGCCCTCTTCTCCCGATACACCGTCCAGGTGGGCTCCACGGGGAACCTGGGCCTGAGCATCGGCATCACCAGCGCGGCGGTGGGCTTCCGGGTCATCGTCCACATGTCCGCCGACGCCCGGCAGTGGAAGAAGGACAAGCTCCGGTCCCACGGGGTCACCGTGGTGGAGTACGCCGCCGACTACGGCAAGGCGGTGGAGGAGGGGCGGGCCCGCTCCAACGCCGACCCCATGAGCTACTTCGTGGACGACGAGAACTCCGCCAACCTCTTCCTGGGCTACGCCGTGGCCGCCAAGCGGCTGGTGGGCCAGTTGGAGGCGCTGCGTGTCCCTGTGGATGCGGACCATCCCCTCTTTGTCTACATCCCCTGCGGGGTGGGGGGCGCGCCGGGGGGCGTCACCTTCGGTCTGAAGCAGATCTTCGGGGACCACGTCCACTGCTTCTTCGTGGAGCCCACCCAGGCCCCCTGTATGCTCCTGGGTATGGCCACGGGCCTCCACAACGGGATCGCCGTCCAGGACATCGGCCTGACGGGCCTCACCCACGCCGACGGCCTGGCGGTGGGCCGACCCTCGGGGTTCGTGGGGAAGGTGATGGAGCCCTATCTCAGCGGGGCATTCACCCTCCGAGACTGGCGTATCTACGACTATATGCGGGACCTGTGGGAGACCGAGGGGATCTTCATCGAGCCCAGCGCCTGCGCTGCCTTCCAGGGCCCTGTGATGCTGGGGCAGACCGAGGAGGGCAGAGCCTATCTGGCCGATCACGGCCTGACGGATAAGATGGAAAACGCCGCCCACATCCTCTGGGCCACCGGGGGCTCCCTGGTGCCCGAAGAGGTCCGGGAGGTATACCGAAACACCCATCTGGAATAAAGCTTCTGCCGATCCCCTG
Organism: Oscillospiraceae bacterium; assembly: GCA_902781745.1. Lineage (GTDB taxonomy): Bacteria > Bacillota > Clostridia > Oscillospirales > Oscillospiraceae > Evtepia. The sequence goes on along the minus strand of CACZKM010000044.1, from coordinate 7,031 downwards.
CCCACCCCGAGGAATTGACGGCGGGGGGCCGGGGTGGTATGATGGAGCCATCTGCCGGCCAGCCTGTGGCCGGACGAGGGGGAGACCGATGTGAAAAGACGCCTGCTGGTTCTGGGTCTGCTCTGCCTCCTTCTGGCCGCCTGCGGCCGGGAGCTGGTGTGGGCGGAGGTGGGGACTTCGGTGGTGGACCTGGAAAAGGCCGCCGGGGATGCTGTGGAGCTCCCCCCCTTTGACCCCGCGCCCTTCCGCATCCCGGTGCCGGAGGAGATCCGGCCCCTGGCCTGGCTGGACGGGGAGACCGCCCTGTGCCTGAAAAAGGGGGCGGGCCGGACCGACCTGACAGCATTGACCGTAGACGGGGAAGAGACCCTTTTGGAAGAGAACGTGGACCCCGCCCTCCAGGCGGTGGCCCAGGAGGGGTCTGTGGCTTACGGCCGGACCGAGGAGGAGGCCGACTTGACCTTCGCCCGGTGGGACGGGGCGGCCCTGACTCCGCTGTATCAGTTTCAGGACACGGGGGTCCCCGGCTTTGCCCGGTGCTTCACCCCCGACGGCGCCCTGGCGGCCTTCTCCTGGAACCGGGCGGCCCCCAGCAAAGATTGGACCGTCCGGGTGGTGGACATGAAGACGGGAAAGACCCAGGACCTGATCCCCCCGGTGTGGGACACGGCCTCGGCCTACATCCGCCTTTTCGTCCACTGGACGGATGACGAGACCCTTCAGGTCATCGCCCGTGCGGGCACCGGGGCCTTCGCCCGGTTTTCCGCCTGGGAGTGCAAGCTGTAGGGGAGAACGAAGCGATTGATACTGAAAAACGCATCGAAGCAGCTCGCCTCGATGCGTTTTTTGCGTGTTCAGAGTTCGACGAATCCAAACCCGGGATTCTCCTCCGCGGAATCCCGGAAGACCCGCAGGACCCTGCCTCCGTAGTCTCCCAGGGCCCCGGTCATAGCTCCGGCGTTCCGCAGGACCACCGTTACCCCCCGCAGGTCGGTGAGGCAGTCGTGGAGGGCGTCCAGGTTTTTTCCGTACCAGTCCGGCAGGGACAGCCGCTCCGCCAGCAGGGCGTGAAGAGCCTCCCGGTCCCGGATGGCGGCGCCGTCCAATATGATGTGCGTCATGGCTCATTCCTCCCCATACAGCAGTTCGAAGGATTCGTAGTGGTCCCCGGTGTAGTAGATCAGCCCGTCGTTGGAGAAGACGATGCGCTTGGCCCCCCGGCTCTTGGCTCCCATGGTGTCGATGTCGCACTCCGTCCAGGTCCGGCCCTTCTTGTCGGGGAGAAGCCCCTCATAGTTGCCGAATCGGCTGCCGCCGATGGAGCACCCCGGGGCGTAGGGCTCCAGGGACCCGCCGGACCAGCCCAGGTCCTGGGCCTCCTTCTTGGTGAGGAAGTTGTCCGGGAGATGGCCGTACAGGTGGATGTAAAGGGCCACGTCATCCTTCGTGGTGTAGTACCCGTCCTCGTCCAGGGCGTCCCCTGTGTCCGCAGGCTCCACCGCGGTTTCGCCGGCGCTCTCGGCCTCGTCCGCCTCTTCCCCGGCGTCTCCTCCGCCCTCCTGGGGAGAGGAGCGGTCCTCCTGGGCCGAGTCCTCGGCCTCGGTGTATGCGGTCTGGTCTGTGTCCGCCGGCTCTGCCGGGCTTCCGCCGCAGGCGGCCAGGCCCAGGGCCATCAGGCACGCCAGCAGGACCAGCAGCCAGCGGGAGAGCCTTTGTTTCATAGGACCCGCCTCCTTTTTCTGTTGTCAGCAGATAGTATACTGTACGGAGGCATGCTTTGCAAGTCTTGTTCATTCCGATAAACTTTGGAATTTTACCCGCAGCCTCTTGACTTTTTACCTTTTCGATGTTAAAGTCAAAAAGCATTAAAGCTTTATCGCAATTATAGCGGCAAAGCGAGAGAGAAATCCCGAGGGGGCATCAACTATGTTAAAGATCCTGCTGCTTGTCATTTATTTCGCCGTCATGGTGGGCATCGGCCTCTACTGCCGGAAGAACGCCACCGACGTTAGCGGCTTCGTCCTGGGCGGCCGCTCTGTGGGCCCCTGGCTCACCGCCTTCGCCTATGGCACGTCCTACTTCTCCGCCGTCATCTTCGTGGGCTACGCCGGTCAGTTTGGCTGGAAGTTCGGTGTGGCCTCCACCTGGGTGGGCATCGGCAACGCCGTCATCGGCTCCCTGCTGGCCTGGGCGGTGCTGGGCAGAAGGACCAGGATCATGACCCAGCACTTCGACTCCGCCACCATGCCCCAGTTCTTCGGCCAGCGGTTCCAGAGCAAGGGCCTGAAGATCGGCGCCTCTGTCATCGTCTTCATCTTCCTGATCCCTTACACCGCCTCCCTCTTCAACGGTCTGTCCCGGCTCTTCGGCATGGCCTTCCACATCGACTACACCGTCTGCATCATCCTCATGGGCGTGCTCACCGGTGTTTACGTCATCGCCGGCGGCTATATGGCCACCGCCATCAACGACTTTATCCAGGGCATCGTCATGCTCTTCGGCATCGTCATCATCATCGCCGCCGTTCTCCACAGCCAGGGGGGCTTCATGGAGGCCCTGAAGGGCCTGGCCCAGGTGTCGGATCCCGAGGCCGTCAACGGCGAGGTCCCCGGCATCTTCGCCTCCTTCTTCGGCCCGGACCCCCTGAACCTCCTGGGCGTGGTCATCCTCACCAGCCTGGGCACCTGGGGCCTGCCCCAGATGGTCCAGAAGTTCTACGCCATCAAGTCCGAGGATTCTGTCCAGAAGGGCACCATCATCTCCACCCTTTTCGCCGTGGTGGTGGCGGGGGGGTGCTACTTCCTGGGCGGCTTCGGCCGGCTCTTCTCCGACAAGATCGACATCGCCGCCAACGGCTACGACTCCGTGGTCCCCACCATGCTCTCCGGCCTGCCGGAAATTCTGATCGCCCTCACGGTGGTCCTGGTTCTCTCGGCCTCCATGTCCACCCTGTCCTCCCTGGTGATCACCTCCTCCTCCACCCTGACCATCGACCTCATCAAGGGCGTCATGGCCAAGGACATGGGGGAGAAGAAGACGGTCTTCACCATCCGCTGCTGGATCGTGGTCTTCGTCCTGCTGTCCATGATCATCGCCGTGGTCCAGTACAAGGCCCAGGGCAGCGCCGTGCGGTTCATCGCCCAGCTCATGGGCGTGTCCTGGGGCGCGCTGGCCGGCGCCTTCCTGGCCCCCTTCCTCTACGGGCTGTACTGGAAGAAGACCACCAAGGCCGCCTGCTGGACCTGCTACATCTTCGGCGCTGGCATCATGGTCCTGAACCTTCTCTTCCGGGCCCATTTCCCCGCCCTGCTTCAGTCTCCCATCAACTGCGGCGCCTTCGCCATGCTGGCGGGCCTGGTCATCGTGCCGGTGGTCAGCGCCTTCACCAGGAAGCCCGATGGGGCTATGGTGGAGGAAGCCTTCGCCTGCTACGAGAAGAAGGCCCCCGTGGCCCAGCGGAAGGCCCTCAGCGACTGATGCGCTGCCCGCATAAAAAGCTTTCATGCGGGTATCCCTGTTCGGAAAAGGTCCCCCGGCGTCAACAGACGCCGGGGGCTTTTTGCGCGAGAATGGACAGACGGGGATGAGGACAAAGTTTTTCTACCCACAGATGGCAGGCTATGGTATACTGGAGGGGAAAAACCGGGGCCGGACCGGCCCCACGGGAAGGAGACCTGTCCATGTTCCGCCGAACCCTGACCGCCCTGGCCCTGGCCGCCGCTCTGGTCCTCTCTCTGCTCACCGTGTCCTGCAGGGCCGCAGACCCCTGTGAGACGATGCTGGCCGGGATGACCACCCAGGAGAAGATCAGCCAGATGATCATGCCCGCCTTCCGGACCTGGCCCGACGCCGCCGGGAGGGCCCGGGGGGTGACGGCGATCAACAGCGACATCGCCGCCTGCCTCCAGCACCACGGCTTTGCCGGGGTCATCCTCTTTGCGGAGAACCTTACGGAGGCCTCCCAGGCCCTCCGTCTCACCGCCGCCCTCCAGCAGGCCAACGCCGCCGGGGGGAACCGCTCCCAGCTTCTCCTGGCCGTGGACCAGGAGGGGGGAAACATCACCCGCCTGGGCAAGGGGACTCTGGGCCCGGGGAACATGGCCCTGGGGGCGGCGGACAGCCCGGCGGACACCACGGCCCTGGCCGCCGTCCTGGGGGAGGAGATCATGGCTGAGGGCCTGAACATGAACTTCGCTCCGGTGCTGGACGTCAACGACCAGCCCGCCAATCCCGTCATCGGCCTGCGGTCCTTCTCCGACGATGCCGGGACCGCCGCGGACCAGGGAGTGGCCTACCTCCGGGGGATGGAGAAGACGGGGGTCATTGCCACCCTCAAGCACTTCCCCGGCCACGGCAACACCGCCACGGACAGCCACACCAGCCTCCCCCGGGTGGATCGGAGCTATGACCGGTTGAAGGCAAACGAGCTGGCCCCCTTCCAGGCGTCCATCGACGCCGGAGCCGAGGCTGTTATGACCGCCCACATCCAGTTCCCCCAGTTGGAAAAGACCACCTATCCCTCCATCTCTACCGGACAGCCCGTCACCCTCCCCGCCACCCTGTCCAAGACCATCATCACCGGCGTCCTCCGGGGAGACATGGGCTTTGATGGGGTGGTGGTCACCGACGCCCTGGAGATGGACGCCATCGCCAAGCACTTCAGCCGGCTGGACACTGCCCGCCTGGCCATCGGCGCGGGGGTGGATATTCTCCTGGTCCCGGTGAGCACCAACAGCCGGGCGGGGATCGCCGCTCTGGACCAGTATATCACCGACGTGGCCGCCATGGCGGACAAGGGGACCATCTCTATGGACCAGGTGGACGCCGCCGTCCTGCGGATCCTCCGCCTGAAGGAGGCCCATGGCCTGCTGACCCCCTACGACGGCTCCGGCCTGGAGGCCCGAGCCAAGACGGCCGCTGCCACTGTGGGCTCCGCCGCCCACCACGAGACCGAGTGGGAGGTGACCAAAAAGGCCATCACCTTAGTCAAGAATCAGAACGGGGTCCTCCCCCTGACCCGGGCCGGTCAGAAGGTCCTGGTCCTCACCGCCTACGACAACGAGATTACCGCCATGAACTACGCCCTGGGCCGTCTCCGGGAGGAGGGCCGTCTGGCGGCGGGGTCCGCCGTCACCGTCCGGTCCTGTCAGAATCGGACTTACGCCCAGCTCGCCCCCCTCCTCCGGGGAATGGACCATGTCATCGTGGTCTCGGAGACCTCCGGCGCCGCCGGCCTCCGGGGGACCGCCGCCGCCCGGACCGAGCGGATCATCGCCGGGACCCATGCCGCCGGGGGGAGGGTCACCGTCCTCAGCGCCGGTCTGCCCTATGACGCCGCCCGGTTCCCCGCCGCCGACGCCATCCTCCTGGCCTGGGGCTCCAAGGGGATGAGTGAGGACCCCAGGACCGCCCTGGGCACTGTGGCCTCCTACGGCCCCAACCTCCCCGCCGCTCTCTACCTGGCCTTCACCGGGGACCAGACCCCTCAGGGGAAGCTCCCGGTGAATCTGCCGGCACTGAACGGAAACTATCAGTATACCGCCTCTGTCCTCTATCCACGGGGCCACGGCCTGACGTATGCCGGAGTCCTCATCCGCCATGACCCCCTCTGCGGGGACACCGAGACCTGCCCCATCCTTCCCTTTGTGGACGCCGACCCCGGGGCCTGGTACCACGACGGGGTCCACAACGCCCTGGAAACCGGCCTCATGCGGGGGGTGGGGGAGAACCGCTTTGCCCCCGACGCCGCCACCAGCCGGGCCATGCTGGTGACCATGCTCTGGCGGCAGGCGGGGGGACCCGGAGTAGCGGCCCCTCTGCCCTTTGCCGACGTGGCCGGTGACGCCTGGTACGCCCAGCCTGTGGCCTGGGCGGCGGAGGCGGGCGTGGTCAGCGGCGTGAGCCCTGCGGAGTTCGCCCCCGACGCTCCCGTCACCCGGGAGCAGTTGGCAGCCATCCTCTACCGCCTGGCGGGCAGCCCCATGCCCGGGGGGACCCTTTCCGCCCCGGATGCCGCTTCGGTGTCCGACTACGCCTATGAAGCCCTGTGCTGGGCTACGGAGCAGGAGATCCTCCGGGGGCTGGCCGACGGGACCCTGGCCCCCGGCGCCCAGGCCACCCGGGCCCAGGTGGCCACCATGCTCATGCGGTACGCTGCCCTGCCTTGAGAACGGGACGATGACGACCTTTTTTACCGCCCAGGAGCACATCCCGCCGGGGCTGGGCTTTCCTCTTTTCGGCGGGGAGCACCTTTTCTGGCTGGCAGGGATCGCCGCCGCCATCGGGTGCCTGTGCCCGGTGTGCCGGCGGATGTCCCCCCGGGCCCGGGGGAGACTTTACCTGGGGCTGGCCCTGGGGGCCCTGAGCCTGGACGGTCTCTGGGACCTGGTCCTCCTGGCCACCGGGCAGTTTGCCTGGAACTACCTCCCCCTGGATCTGTGCGGACTGGCCATGTTCGCCGAGCTGCTGTGGGCCCTCCGCCGGGGAAGGCTCCTGGGGGAGCTGTGCTATGGCCTCTTCCTCCCCGGAGCGGTGATGGCCCTGATCTTTCCCAACTGGACCCCGCTGCCCGCCTGGAACCTGCTGTACCTCCGAAGCTTCCTTCTCCACGGCCTGCTGGTGGCCCAGCCGGTGCTGGCGGTGGCGGCGGGGGACCTGCGTCCCAATGCCAGAAACCTGCCCAAATGTCTGGGGATCGCCCTGGCCCTGTGCGTGCCCATCTACGCCGTGGACAAGGCTCTGGACCAGAACTTCTTTTTCCTGAACACCCCCTCCCCGGGCTCTCCCCTGGAGCTCTTCGCCGCCTGGCTGGGGGAGCCGGGGTATCTCGTCGGTTTGCCGGTGATGCTGGCCCTGGTGTGGCTCCTTCTTTACGGCGTGCCGGGGCTGGTTCGCCATCTATACAGAAAAAAGGACCTGTCGCCGTGACAGGTCCTTTTTTGTATTACGAAAACCCCACGCTAGGCGTGGGTGGTTCGGAAGCGCTTATAGCTATACAACTGGACAAAAAAACTCCTTTTGGTGTAAAGTAA
>CACZKM010000043.1 GCA_902781745.1 Oscillospiraceae bacterium | reverse complement strand
TCAAGTCTTTCTGGCACCAAAACGGCAGTTTCCTCAAAATTTTTCGCTGTTGCTGAGGCTTTTCTCCGATATACCCCCTTTATTCAGTGTTTCCCTAAGGATCATATCATTCATGCTGTTTCTTCCCAAGTCTCAAATCGTGAGGGAACTCGGCATTCAACGATAAAAAAGGCGGGAGAGGAAAATCACCTGGTTGTTGAGCGCATCAATGCAATCAAGGCCAATCCCGAAGTAGTGATTCGCCCGGGGGACTGGTCAAAGGACAGAGAGCGGAATGTGTTAAGTGCAATTGTAAACCACGTTCTTCCCTTTCTAAAGGAATATGGTCCGGATCCTTTGCCCGGCGATGTTCAGGAATTTCGCGCAAGGCTTATATCCAAAGCCCAGAATGATCCAAGACACAAGCACCATCTCAACACGACAGAACACGGAATCGACAGCAGAATGCGGGCCATCGATATTGCATATCGTTTCCTTTTCGATACCTACCCTGAACTTGGGCTGCCTGACATCTCATTTGCGCCTTTGGGGCGCAAACCTGATATCCACCTGGAGCAAGTCAAGTCTCTGCCCCGTGAGGTACGCCGAAAGCTGGTTCAGACAATCAACAGGTTATGCCAATCTGATCCCCGTCTGGCATATGTTGCTACGCTAATGCTGGATGGTGGACTTCGGACGGGTGAAGCTTGCGGCACAATCCCGGCAAATATTCATTTTGAGGAAGAGTATACTACGGTTTTTGTTGGATGGCAAGTGCTGAGCGGGAGTGTAACCCCTTCCTTAAAAACCGAAGCTGCTTACCGGCATGTTGTCATGTCCTACTGGGGAAAGGTTATGATCCAGCGATGCCTGCATCAATTTCAGGCCGATGGGATTATAGTGGATAGAGATCATCCGGCTATGGTGCCAGACAAAGCTTCTTCCAAGGTACGCCAGTTATTGTTGGATTCTGGCCTGTCCCAGGAAATGATTGAGACTGCCCGCATGCTCCAGAGACTGGAACCTGACGTTGGCATCTCCGGAGAAACGGTTACCATAGAAGCATATATTTTAAGAAGAGATCGGGCAAGCCGCTGGGTCAATCGGTGTGGATTGGACGCGGATGCCGTGGACTATATGCTGGGCCACAAGCGACAGATTCCCATGGACACCCAGAAAGATTACCGACTTCCTGAGGAGCAAGCTCTCATTGCTCAATGCCTGGAGCGAGACATATACGATCCGGAGATTAGCCGTAATCCCGCCAACTGTCCTATTGAACTCTGGCCCGACCAAGACTATCACATTATCCCTAACGCGATTAACGGTTTTCAAGTCCTCTCAGATAGGCCGGTACAAATTGAGATCACATTCAGAGCCAATTCTTTAGGTGACATTGTTCTTTTGAAGACGCCAGAAGGCAGCTTAAAGGAGCCTATTCATTACAAAGACAGTACGGACACCAAACCTGCCAAGGCCGCGCTTCCCAAACTAAAAGGAGGTGATTATAATGATAACTCCAGATAAACCTCAAAAAAAGCATCAATCCCCATTCAAAAGCTTCACCATTGAACGTGATACAAAAAATAGGTCTTTAATCCAATCCATCAAGGGTACATATTACTGGGGCGGTGTGCTGTTTCGATTTACACTCAATCACGTATCTGGCCCCTATCCGCTAAGAGGCACACTCAGCGCCATAAACCCGGAAGGTAATGGTGTCATGAAGATAGTGGGACAGGCCAGAGCAGAACAAATGAAAAATCATTTCCCCGATAGTGAGCCGACAACAAAAGAAGAATATGAATATCTCGCAATCAAGCGCACCCTGCGGCTGAAAACAGACAAAGCAGCTGATAAAAAAGACATCGAAGAAGAAATTGCCTCCGCAGCAAAGGCCCTCTACGGAGCGCACATCGAGTCAATCATGAAACACCTGAAGGAAAAAATCACCCCTGCCACGATCACCCCTGTGGCTGCCTGTCATATCTATCTGCGCCAATTTATGTCCACTGATCCCAACTTGTCAAAGGTCAAACAGGAAACAATTGCCTCCTATCAAGCCAGCATGGCATTGTTCTTCTCGTTCCTTCCCGTCGTGCCGATGCATGTAGTATCTGCGAAAGACGTCAAATCAGCATTGCATGATGCAAGCATTAAGCCGCATATCCAGAGGGCAATCCGCCGATTTTGGAGCTACTGTCTCCTTCAGAGAATCTGCATGGGGCCCAACAATCCGATTCCGGAGCCTCAACATAAGCGCAAGGACCCCAAGAAGTTTCAGGACGCCGCGCTCCATCTGGACAAATTGTCCATCAGGATATGTCAGAAGATCGAGCAGATCATTGAGTCAACCGAAGAACTGTCCAGCGATCAGTGCGGCATCCTTCTGATGCTCTATGGACGGTTGGATCCCAAGGATATCGAAAAGCTGCAGTGGAAGCACATCATATGGGGCGAAGATGAGGACTATGTCTGCATCCCCATTAACAAGCCGGAACAGGCAGGATGGACACATGACTTTACACGCCCTCTCATGCCTCCTGCAGCCAGAGTTCTTCGGGCACGATATCGATGGCTCCTTACTTGCTGCAATGGAAAGGATTTGGCATCATATCCTGTAGTCAGCCAGCTTTCGGATCCCTCAAAGCCAATGAGTGCTGCAGCCCTGATTCAATATGCAACACAGATTCTCAAGTCGGTAGGCGTATCCGAAAAAACCTTCGCGTACTATCGGAGCAAATGGCGGGATGCCGCAGCCAGAAGGCTGCTGTTCAATACCTATGACTATATGATCGATCAACTGACCGAGTTGGATACCGGCTCCAGGCGATTTCTCAAAGGCCTGCCCCTGCTACGGGACACTACCCACGACAATTACGTTTCTCTGTCAGATGAGGAAGGCAGATGGAGGTTATATCAGCATCTGCGTCACATCGGGATGCCGAAGAAACTATCTTCACAGTCCCCTGTTATTGCCGATGGATGGGAGACCCACACCATATCACCCAGTGACACAGCCCACCGGGTCTCTGGCAAAATCATCCTGGAGCTCGAGAAGGGGCAGACGTTTGAGATGATTGCCGACCAGGGCATAGAAGCTGATATCAAGATCCGTGAAATCCGAGAAGACGGCACAATCCGCAGAAAGAAACGCAGCAAGTGTTGACCGTTCAGCGCCGGATTGACAGAACACTTCTTTACACCATCACAAAGAATAGAACCCTTGTACACCGCATTGTCCGCGATGTACAAGGGTTCATCTTTTGCTCAATATGCTCTCCGCCTACTTCTGTTAACCTGAAAAGATGCGCCAATCAAGGGTTTCTGTTTTGACCGGACTGAGACCACAAACGCGGAGTCAGTCCGGCACTCAGCAGTTCGCGCTTTGCCCGGACCGCATCCCTTCATCATCCGCGGTCATGCCCGGAACGACGCCGTTGTTTGGATTCCGGTTTGACGACTTGTATTCCATTTTCTATTTTAAGGTTTGCCCGGAGTCAAGACGAAACTGTTTTTTCGGATTGACCGGACAGCCGCCTTTTCCAGTTTTCAGAGAAGACCAGTTCCATTCCATTCGGCCTTTTCCCTTTTGACAGGAAAAAGGCCGATTCTCATTCTACAGATCTGATCGGATTAAAGCCGGAAAATCTTGAAAAAGCCTGCTATTGCAATACTTTTCACAAGAGCCACTGAACCTGGTTTTGAACAGAAAAAACTCAGTCAATTCCATACATATTCCATATTCTGCTCTTTGCGGTGGGAGTGAGGCAAAAAGAAAAACGCTCGAAGTCATTGAACTTCAAGCGTTTTCTCGTGGTCCGAGTGCTGAGATTCGAACTCAGGGCCTCTTGAACCCCATTCAAGCGCGATACCAAGCTTCGCCACACCCGGATGCCGTTTCAAACAGCTTAGTTATATTAACACGGCCCGCAGAAAAAAGCAACCCCTTTTTGCAAAAAAATTAAATTTTTTTCTTGGGGTCCAACAAACAGTCAACCACGATCTGAGACCAGGTCTCCAGACGGTGGTATTCCCCCCGGATCTTTCCCAGGTCGGCCCATTCTCCCGCCATCTTTTCCGTCTCCCGGACGGTTACCTCGCCCCCGGTCTCCAGCAGGCAGACCAGGCCGGCGTGGTAGTCGCTCACCCCGCCGTTGTTCTCGTTGAGGACGGCGGCGCAGGTCAGGGAGCGGATCTCCTCCACCGCCACCTCCTCGTCCAGCTCCCGGAGAAGCCCCGCCCACAGGGGGTCCTCGGCGGTCTCCTCGGAGGGGTTGATGTGGCCCCCCACCCCCAGGGAGAGCTTGTCGTGGAGCCGGGCCTCGGTCTGCTTCTTCAGCCGGCGGAGGAGAAAGAATTCCTCCCCCCGGCGGATGATCACGTAGGGGATGATCTGCTTGACGGAGGCGTCATACTCCGCCCGGGACCGGGGGAGAAAGCGGTGGTCCGCCACGATGAAGCGGCGGATCTCCTCGATCCCCTCGGTGACGAACATCCCGCCCCCCAGCCTGTCCTCCAGGGCCTTCCGGTCCACCACCAGCACCTGTTCCTCCATGGTCCCGTCCTCCTAATATAATATATATTATAATACACGATGGCATAGTCTGCCGCCTATTTTATACAGGTTTTCGTCCCTTTGCAATGGCCCCGGGAGAAAAAAGGCGGAAAAATCATGGAAAAAGCCCTTGCAATCGGACGGACCCTCTGATAAAATATCCTGGTCTGAAAAAGGGCGGTCCTCTGGGGCGCCGTCGGGAGAGACGGCAGCAACGCGCCCACGAACGCCTGTATCACAGGAGGAAATCAAAATGGATCTCATGCAAAGCTTTATCGAGAAGAATATGCCCGAGAAGGAAGCGCCTTCCGTCACCGTGGGCGACACCGTCCGTGTCCACCTGAAGGTCAAGGAAGGCAACCGCGAGCGTATCCAGGTCTTTGAGGGCACCGTCATCGCCAAGAAGCACGGCGGCATCAACGAGACCTTTACCGTCCGCCGCATCTCCTACGGCGTAGGCGTGGAGAAGGTGTTCCCCCTCTACAGCCCCGTCATTGAGAAGGTGGAGACCATCCGCAGAGGTAAGGTCCGCCGGGCCAAGCTGTATTATCTGCGCGACCGCGTGGGTAAGGCCGCCAAGGTCAAGGAGAAGCTGTAAGACTCTCGATCCGATCCACAGAACAAAGAAGCGCCGGTCGAAGCGCCTTCCCTCCGGAAGGGGCCCGACCGGCGCTCTTTTTCGATTCCCGCGGCAGGCAGGCGTTCCCCGGCCTCACGGCTTGGGCTTGGCCTTGAAGAGAAGGGCCGCCAGATAGCCGAAGAAGACCGCGGCGGCGATCCCCCCCGCGGCGGCGGTGACGCCCCCCAGGAGGATGCCCAGGAACCCCCGCTCCGCGATCCCCCTGGCCACCCCCCGGGCCAGGTTGTAGCCGAAGCCGGTGAGGGGCACCGTGGCCCCCGCCCCGCAGAGCTCCACCAGGGGCCGGTAGAGCCCCAGGCCCCCCAGGACCACCCCGGCCACCACGTAGACCACCAGGATGCGGGCGGGGGTGAGGCCGGTCCTGTCGATGAGGACCTGGCCGATGAGGCACAGGGCGCCGCCGCAGAGAAAGGCGGCCAGATAGGTGACGGGCTGGCTCATGGGGTCCCCTCCTTTCCGTACTCGATGGCCACCGCGTGGCAGATCCCCGGCACGCTCTCCCCCTGCATGGCGGAGGTGGGGGAGTGGAGGGCCCCGGTGCCGCAGAACAGCAGCCGGTCCAGCTTCCCCGCCGCCATCTCGTTGAGGAGGAGCCCCGTCAGCACCAGGGCGCTGCACCCGCAGCCGGAGCCTCCGGCGTGGACGTCCTGGGCCTTGGCGTCGAAGAGGAGGACGCCGCAGTCCTGGTAGACTTCCCCCAGGTCCACGCCGTCCTGCCGGAAGAAGTCCGTCACGATCTCCTGTCCCAGGGACCCCAGGTCCCCGGTGACGATGCGGTCGTAGTCCGCCGGCCCCCGGCCGGTGTCGGCAAAGTGGGCCCGGAGGGTGTCGTAGGCCCCGGGGGCCATGGCCGCCCCCATGTTGCCCACGTCGGTGATCCCCTTGTCCACCACCCTGCCCAGGGTGACGTGGGTGATCCGGGGCCCCGTTCCTTCCGCCGCCAGGATCACCGCCCCGGAGCCCGTGGCGGTCCACTGGGCGGTGGGGGGCTTCTGCCCGCCGTACTCCAGGGGATTGCGGTACTGCCGCTCCGCCGAGCAGAAGTGGGAGGAGGTCATGGCCGCCGCCCGCCGGACAAAGCCCCCGGAGAGGAGGCAGGCCGCCAGGGCCAGGCTCTCGGCCATGGTGGAGCAGGCCCCGTAGAGCCCCAGAAAGGGCACGCCTGCCTGCCGGGCGTGGAAGGCTGAGGCGATGCACTGGTTGAGCAGGTCCCCGGCCAGGAGAACGTCCAGGTCCTCCCCCCGGAGGCCCGCCCGGCCCAGGGCGAAGGCCAGGGCCTTTTCCTGAAAGGCGGTCTCCGCCTGTTCCCAGGTCTTCTTCCCCAGGGAATCGTCGGCGGAGGTGAAGTCAAAGGCGGCTCCCAGGGGCCCCCGGCCCTCCTTCCGCCCGGCGGCGCTCCCCCAGCCGATGACGGCGGGGGGATGGGGGAGGACGATGGTCTGCCGTCCGATCCGGTTCTCGCGCAAGGCGCTCGCTCCCTTCTTGGTTGGTTTCTTTAGGCATTACCGCATAATTCTGGTATGCGAAGCGCGCCAGCAGATTTTAGCGCAGGGAATCCTTTGTGGATTTCCGAGCATTTTTGTGAAATATGCCGGAACAATCTGCAAGCGATCCGCGTGCCATGAATTGTGCGGTGATGCCTTTACTTTTCCCCGACAGGGCGGGAGTTATGCGCGTTTTTCGTACTGGACTTTCCCGCGGTACCTGTATTATAATAAACTATCACGGAAACACGCGATCCTATGATCCAACCATATATGAAAGGAAGGAATCCCATGGCAAACGCAACCTTAGTCAGTCAGAAGGTCCAGGAGATCCACCTGTCCAACAAGCTGGATCAGTCCGGCCAGATCCAACTGGACAGCTCCTTTTCCCTGAACGTCAGCTTCTCTCCCGACGGCACCCGGGCGGTGGGCAAGCTCACCCAGACCCTCCGGGACAAGGAGTTCGTGGGAGGTAAGTTCACCCTGTCCGTGGAGCTGGCGGGCATCTTCAACTGCTCCGGCGCCACCACCGACGAGGTCAAGCGCCAGGTCCACCTGGAGGTCTATGACCAGCTCTTCCCCTATATGCAGTCCCAGTGCGCCACCCTGACGGCCTCCTCCGGCCTGCCCGGCCTCATGCTCCGGAAGGCGGCGATCGACCCCGGCTCCGTGGCCATCAACAAGGCCGGCGGAGGCGGCGGCGGCAACGACCGGAACCCCGACGGCGGCCCCAAGCTCACCCTGCTGTAACATGGGCCCCGCTCTTTGGGTCTCCCTCTGGCTGGGCGAGGGGAGACCGGAACAGCCCGCCCTGCGCTGCGGGGAGATCACCTGGACCTTCGGCCGGCTCTTTGACGAGATCCGCCGGACGGAGGCGGCGTTCCGCGCCCATGGCGTGGGGCCGGGGGACCTGGTGACCATCCTCTCCCTGAACACCCCGGAGACCGTGGCCGCCGTCTACGCCGCCGACCGCATCGGCGCGGTGGCGGACTTCGTGGACATGAAGACCAGCCCCGCCGACGTGGAGGGGGCCCTGACCCGCTCCGGCTCCCGGGTGGTCCTGGTGCTGGAGCCGGCTTTCGCAAAGATTTACCGAAACCGGGGCAAGGCCCCGGCGGAGACCTTCGTGGTCCTGCCCGTGGGCCCCTACGTCCCCCCCGCCCTGGGGGACAAGCTGGGGGCGGGCAAGTGGCGGGACGAGGCCGGAAGGGACTGCCTCTCCTGGGCGGACTTCCAGCGGGACCCCGTGGACGTCCCCCCGGAGGTCACCCGCTGGGAGGACCCCGCGGTGATCACCTACACCGGCGGCACCACCGGCCCCGCCAAGGGGGTGGCCCTCTCCCGGCGGGCCATCCACGCCTCCCTGGCCCAGTATACGGCGTCAGGCACCGAGAGCGGCCCCGGGGCGGAGGCCCTGACCCTCCTGCCGGTGTTCTCCGCCTTTGGCCTGACCCAGTGCATCCACGTGCCCCTGTGCCTGGGCATGACGGTGATCCTGGTCCCCTTTTTCCGCCCCGGGCAGCTCCTGGCCTGTCTGAAGCGCTACCGCCCCCGGCAGGTCAACGGCACCACCTCCTACTGGCAGCTCCTGCTGCGGGAGGAGGAGGCGGGGGACCTGTCCTTCCTGGAGAATCCCCGGTGCGGCGGCGACGTGATCCAGCCCGGCGCGGAGCGGCGGATCAACGAATTCCTGGCCGCCCACGGGTGCGCCGCCCCTCTGGTCATCGAATACGGCATGAGCGAGGCCTGCGGCATCGTCTGCCTGAGCTGGGGAGAGCCCCGGCGGGCGGGCACCGTGGGCCGTCCCCTGCCCGGCTGCGAGATCGTGGCCGTGGACCCGGACACCGCCCGCCCGCTCCCCCCGGGGGAGGTGGGAGAGCTTCTCATCTCCAGTCCCACGGAGATGCTGGGCTACCACCGCCAGCCCGAGGCCGACGGCCAGGTCCTGCGCCCCGGCCCCGGGGACAAAACCTGGGTGTGGACGGGAGACCTGGGCTATGTGGACGGCGACGGCCTGGTGACGGTCACCGGCCGCATCAAGCGGATGATCTCCCGAAACGGCTTCAAGATCTTCCCCGTGGTCATCGAGGACTGCATCCTGGCCAGCGGCCTGGCGGAGGCCTGCGCCGTGGTGGGGGGGCAGTCCCCCGGCGGCGAGACCCTGCCGGTGGCCCATGTGGTCCTCAAGGCCGGCGTGGACCCGGCCCGGGGGGAGGCGGAGCTGTCCGCCCGGGCGAAAGCCATGCTGAACACCTATCTCATCCCCGCGGCCTACGTCTTCCACGACGCCCTGCCCCTGACGGAACGGGGGAAGCTGGACTACCGGGCCCTGGAGGACCGGACCAGGCTCTGACCGAACCATAACGGAATGAACGGCGGGCTGTCTCAAAGCAACGTAGGTTCAACCAAATTGCTCGGGTGGCCTCTGTAAGGGCGATCAGAGCGCAACGCGGCCCTCTCCGTCAGTTCCCTTTGCACCCGCGAGAAAGGCGTAACGCGGCCCTCTCCGTCACGGCTCCTTTGTTAACGCGATAAGAGCGCAAAGTAGCCCTCTCCGTCATGGCTCCTTTGTTAACGCGATTAGAGCGCAACGTAGCCCTCTTCGTCACGGCTTCGCCGTGCCACCTCTCCCTCTGGGAGAGCTGGCATTCGCGAAGCGAATGACTGAGAGGGCTCCGTTGCGTCTATCTCGCGCGTTCAGAGGATGCCTCGCACGGGGCGCGATTTGCAACAGGTCCTTTGTCATGTCTGAGTTCTGGGATACATACGATACGTATGATTTCATTCCAAGCCGAAAGGGGAGAGGCCCATGCTCTACACCGTCCAACCCGGGGACACCATCCCCTCCGTGGCCCGCGCTTTCTCCGTCTCCGAGGCCCGGCTCCGCAGCGACAACGGCGTCCCCGTGGGCCAGCCCCTGGTCCCCGGCCAGTGTCTTGTGGTCCTGCGGCCCAGGAGCACCTACACCGTCCGGGCGGGGGACACCCTCTTCGGCGTCGCCGCCGAAAACGGCCTCACCGTCCGCCGGCTCTATCAGCTCAACCCCACCCTGACCTCCTCCGGCCTCCAGGCGGGCCAGGTCCTGACCACCGCCCTGGAGGAGGAGCCCGACGGTCTTCTGACCCTGAACGGCTACGCCTACCCCCACGTCCAGCCCCAGGTCCTCCGCCGGGCCCTGCCCTTCCTGACGGACCTTTCGGTCTTCTCCTATGGCTTTCGCCCGGATGGGACCCTGGTGGTCCCCGACGATTCCTTCCTCCTGGCCCAGGCGGAGGCATTCGGCTGCGGGAAGGTCCTGGTCCTCACCTCCATCGACGAGAGCGGGACCTTCTCCCCGGAGCGGGCCGCCGCCCTCTTCCGGGACCCGGCCCTCCGGACCAGAGTCCTGGACAGCCTGCTGGCGGTGATGGAGGAGAAGGGCTATGACGGCCTGGACATGGACTTTGAGTACATCGAGGCCGCCGACGCCCCCTACTACTTCGACTTCCTGGCCCAGGCCCGGGACGCCCTCCACGCCCGGGGGCGGTTCCTCCACGTGGACCTGGCCCCCAAGACCTATGCCGCCCAGCCCGGCCTGCTCTACGCCGCCCACGACTACGGGACCATCGGGGCCATCGCGGACTTCGTCCTCCTGATGACCTATGAGTGGGGCTACGCCTACGGCCCTCCCATGGCGGTGGCCCCTCTGCCCAATGTGGAGGCGGTCCTGCGGTACGGCCTGACGGAGATCCCCGCCCGGAAGATCCTCATGGGCGTCCCCAACTACGGCTACGACTGGCGCCTGCCCTATGAGGCAGGCGCCCGGGCGGCGACCCTGGGGAACCAGCAGGCGGTGGCCCTGGCGGCGGCGGTTGGGGCGGAGATCGTCTTTGACCGGGAAGCCCAGGCCCCGCGGTTCCAGTACGTCCGGGACGGGGTCCGCCACCAGGTCTGGTTTGAGGACGCCCGGAGCGTCCGGGCCAAGCTGGACCTGGCAAAGGCCCTGGGGATCGCCGGGGCGGCCTGGTGGAGCCTCCTGCGGCCCTTTCCCCAGGGCTGGGCGGAGGTGAGCCAGACCGCAGAGAGCCGGTCCGGGGCGCGGGGCTGACCAGGGCGGGAGGATCGGTTTTTGCAAGAAAAAATTCAGAGCCTTCATTTTTCTCCCGTTATAGCCTGGGTTGATCGGGGGAAAAAGTGAAATATTGAAGGAAATAATACAGGTAGGTCCTTGCAATTTTAGACGTTCTTGTGTATAATACTTTCATATCCCAGCGACGGACGGTTTGCCGTCCGGTCAGTATCATCTGATTAAGGAGGAATTATCTGATGAAAAAGATCCTTGCACTGACTCTGGCCGCCCTCATGGCGCTGTCCCTGTGCGCCTGCGGCGGCGGCTCCAGCTCCGGCGGCGGCGAGTCCGGCGGCACCGTGTCCCTGAAAATGGCCACCGGCGGCACCTCCGGCACCTATTACGGCTTCAGCGGCGTTCTGGCCCAGGTCCTCAATGAGAAGATCGGCGACCAGGTCAACATCACCGTGGAGTCCACCGGCGCCTCCGCCGCCAACATCGACCTGATCGACACCAACGGCGACCAGCTTGCCATCGTCCAGAACGACGTCATGTACTATGCCGCCACCGGCACCGATATGTACGACGGGAAGGAGCCCATCAAGAGCTATTCCGCTGTCATGTCCTGCTATCCTGAGTACGTTCAGATCGTGGCCAACACCAGCATCACCTCCATCGACCAGCTCAAGGGCAAGAAGGTCAGCGTGGGCGACGCCGGCTCCGGCGTGGAATTCAACGCCCGTCAGATCCTGGCTGCCTATGACATCGACATCGACAAGGACATCGTGAAGAACAACCAGTCCTTCGCCGACTCCGCCGACTCCCTGAAGAACGGCACCATCGACGCCGCCTTCGTGGTGGCCGGGTATCCCACCACCGCCATCTCCGAGCTGGCCTCCACCTACAACTTCAACCTCCTGCCCATCGACGAGGAGCACGCCAACGCCCTGATGGATCAGTACGGCTTCTACACCTACGGCGAGATCCCCGGCGGCACCTACGGCCCCGTGGCTGACTCCGTTCCCGCCGTTGCCGTCATGGCCACCATCATCGCCCGCAACGACGTGCCGGAAGACGCCATCTACAACTTCGTCAAGGGCATCTTCGACAACCAGGCGGACATCGCCGCCGCCCACGACAAGGGCAAGGAGCTGAGCATCGAGACTGCCGTCTCCGGCATCGACATCGACTTCCATCCCGGCGCTGTGAAGTATTTCACCGAGCAGGGCGCCATGTAAGGACAGGGAAGCAGATTGAAGAAAACCCGTTCCATCAGTACGGTCGCGGCCGCCGTAATGTTTTTCATTGCGGCGGCCCTTTTCCTTCCCGGCTGTTCCGCCGGAGAAGGGGAGCTGGTCCTCTCCGACCCGGCCACGGGGGAGGTCTACGCCTCCTATCCCGCCCAGGAGGGGGACGAGTTCTCCGTGGAGTTCATCCACTCGGTGAACAAGAGCCCCGTCCGGGACTACTACCAGTGCCGGGCCGACGGGATCTGGAACACCCGCTGCGTCTACTACGGCTTCGGCGCGGGGGTGGAGGAGATCCTCCTGGAGGGGGAGACCCTTTCCTACGGGGAGGACGGGGAGATGATCGTCTCCAACATCGACAACCGCCTGGATCCCATGATCCTGGTGGTGGGCACCATCTCCGACCATACCTTCCGCATGGGGGAGGAGACCGTCAGTCTCCGGGACCTGTGCGGCCGCAGCAGCAAGGTCCTCTTCACCTATCAGCCGGGGTGAGGACCGGCCCAACAGAAAAGAGACCCCATCGACACACCGGCGCTCTGCGCCCGGCGCGGGATTTTTTTCATCGGACGAACCCATTCTTCCCATGGAGCTCCATCCGACGAAAAAAGTTCCGCCGGGGCAGCGTGACCGGCGAACAATTTTAAGAGAAAAGGAGGGATTATCGTGCCGTTGTTCGGAAAGAAACCCACCGAGACAGAGGAGGCAAAGGTCGAGTTTGAGATGACCGGACTCACAGAGGATGAGGTCACCTCGGAGGCGGACGTCCAGGCCGTCATGGAGAAGTACGACCGGGAATCCAACGTCCGTCTGTGGGACGGCATCCCCAAGACAGTGGTGCGGTATATGCTGGTGGCCTTCGCCGTCTACAGCATCCTGCTCAACTTCGGCCTGGACTGGGAGACCCGCATCGAGCGGGCGTCCTTCGTGGGCATCCTGGTCTTCCTGATCTTCATCGTCTTCCCCTCCCGGAAGGGCGCGGGGAAGAAGCGCAACTACATCCCCTGGTATGACGTGATCCTGGCGGTTTTGGGCGGCGGGAGCTATTTCTACTTCGTCCTGAACCTGGATTCCATCATCGCCAACACCATCCGCCTGACCCCGGTGCAGATCGCCATCGGCATCGTCGGCGTGGTGGTCACCCTGGAGGCCTGCCGCCGGGCGGTGGGCATCCCCATCGTCATCGTCTCCTCGTGCTTTATCATCTATATGCTCTTCTTCGCGGGGAAGCCCCTGGCCATCAACATCTATAACCTCTTCTACACCACCGAGGGCGTCATCGGCACCCCCATCCGGGCCTGCTCCACCTTCATCGTCCTCTTCGTCATCTTCGGCGCCTTCCTGGAGCGCACCGGCATCTCCCAGTTCTTCATTGAGCTGGCCAACTCCATCGCCGGCGGCTCCAGCGGCGGCCCCGCCAAGGTGGCGGTCATCTCCTCCGCCCTGTGCGGCATGGTCTCCGGCTCCTCCGTGGGCAACACCGTGACCACCGGCTCCGTGACCATCCCCATGATGAAGAAGAACGGCTACCGGCCGGAATTTGCCGGCGCCGTGGAGGCGGCCTCCTCCACCGGCGGCCAGATCATGCCCCCCATCATGGGCGCGGCGGCCTTCCTGATGGTGGAGTACACCAGCTTTGAGTACGGCTTCATCGCCGCCCGGGCCGTCCTCCCCGCGGCGCTGTACTTCGCCGGCATCTTCATCGCCGTCCACCTGGAGGCCAAGCGCATGGGCCTGAAGGGCCTGTCCCGGGACCAGCTTCCCAAGTTCGGCAAGCTCTTCGTCCGGAAGGGCTACCTCCTGCTCCCCCTGGTGCTCCTGGTGGTCATGATCATGAAGACCACCATGAGCCTGGCGGCCATCATCGCCACCGCCTGCGCCATCGTGGTGAGCATGTTCTCCAAGGACACCCGCATCAACATCCACAAGTTCTTCGACGCCCTGGAAAACGGCGCCCGGTCCACCCTCACCGTGGGCATCGCCTGCGCCGTGGCCGGCACCATCGCCTGCGTCATCACCACCACGGGCATCGGCAACAAGCTGATCTCCGCCATCGTCAGCCTCTCCGGCGGACAGATCTTCATCGCCATGGTGCTGACCATGCTGACCTGTATCGTCCTGGGCATGGGCGTACCGACCACGGCCAACTACGTCATCATGGCCACCACCTGCGCCCCCATCCTCATCCGCATGGGCATGGCCACCCTCTCCGCCCACATGTTCGTCTTCTATTTCGGCATCGTGGCGGACATCACGCCCCCCGTGGCCCTGGCGGCCTACGCCGGCAGCGCCATCGCCAAATCCAAGCCCATGAAGACGGCCATCAACGCGTCGATGCTGGCCATCGCGGCCTTCATCGTCCCGTACTGCTTCGGCCTGAACCCGGCCCTCCTCTTTGTGGACTGCACGGTGCTCCAGGCCATCCAGGCCACGGTGACGGCCCTCATCGGCGTCTTCGGCGTGGCGGCGGGCCTGCGCGGCTACGTCTTCTCCAACCTGCGGGTGTGGCAGCGGCTGGCCCTCATCGTGGGCGGCCTCACCCTGGTCTATCCGGGCACCCTCACGGACATCATCGGCATTGTGCTGGTGGCCCTCATCTGTGTCATCAGCAAGGCGGCCGGCAAGAAGAACCACCCCGACGTCCCCGCCGAGGCGGCCTGAGCCGGACCTCTCCGAACCCTCGCTTCACACAAAAAGACCGGAACGGCAAAAAACTGTCGTTCCGGTCCTTTCTTTGTGGTACAATAAGGGAAAACAGCAGAGGGGGGATACCATGGACAGATTTTCCATCCCATCCTACGCCCGGACCGCCCTGGACCGCCTCACCGCCGCCGGCCACGAGGCCTGGCTGGTGGGGGGCTGCGTCCGGGACCTCCTCCTGGGCCGAGTCCCGGGGGACTATGACGTCACCACCTCCGCCCTGCCGGAGGAGACCGAGGGGGTTTTCGCCGGGGAGCGGCTCATCGAGACCGGCCTGCGGCACGGCACCGTCACCGTGGTCCTGGAGGGCTGCCCCCTGGAGATCACCACCTACCGGGTGGACGGGACCTACGCCGACGCCCGGCACCCCGATCAGGTGACCTTCACCCGGTCCCTCCGGGAGGACGCCGCCCGGCGGGACTTCACCGTCAACGCCATGGCCTACCACCCGGACCGGGGCCTGTGGGACGGCTTCGGGGGGCGGGCGGACCTGGAGAAGGGGCTCCTCCGCTGTGTGGGGGACCCGGAGACCCGGTTCCGGGAGGACGCCCTGCGGATCCTCCGGGCGGTCCGGTTCGCCTCGGTGCTGGGCTTCACCCTGGAGCCCGCCACGGCGGAGGCCGCCCGGCGCACCGCCCCTCTGCTGGGGCAGATCGCCCCGGAGCGGCTGTCGGCGGAGCTCACCAAGCTCCTGTGCGGCCCCGGGGCGGGGACCGTCCTGGGGGAATACCCGGATATCCTGGGGGCGCTCATCCCGGAGCTGGGGCCCATGGTTGGCTTCGACCAACGGAACCGCCACCACTGCCACGACCTGCTCACCCACACGGCGGCGGCGGTGGACAATATCCCCCCGGACCCCGCCCTGCGGCTGGCCATGCTTCTCCACGACGTGGGCAAGCCCGAGACCTTTTCCCTGGGGGAGGACGGCCAGGGCCATTTTTACGGCCACGCCAAGCGGAGCGTGGAGCTGGCCGACGCCATCCTCCGCCGGCTCCGGTATCCCAACCACCTCCGGGAGAAGGCGGTGACCCTGATCCGCTTCCACGATGCCCCCCTGACGCCTGACCCCCGACCGATCCGCCGGTGGCTGAACAAGCTGGGGGAGGAGACCTTCTTCGACCTCATCGCCGTCCACCGGGCGGACACCCTGGCCCTTGCCCCCGCCTACCATTCCCGGACGGCGGAGCTGGACCGGGTGGAGGCCCTGGCCCGGGACATTCTGGCGGAGGCGCCCTGCCTGACCCTCCGGGACCTGGCGGTGGACGGCCACGACCTCATGGCCCTGGGGTATGCCGGCCCCGCCCTGGGTGCGGCCCTCCGGTCCCTGCTGGACGGCGTACTGGAGGGGGACCTGGACAACACCCGGCAGGCGCTGCTGGCGGCGTTGGAAAGAGAGGGACGATAGGCGGTTTTTCGCCGAAAAAGCATTTTCCTCTTTCCTTTTCCGCCCCGGTGTGCTATACTTCTTACAATGTTTTGGGCGGGTCTCACTCCCGCCCCCGGAACCCATCGGAAAAGGAGTTTGCTATGGAAACCGAAACCGCAGCCGCTGTGGCTGATATCACCAAGGACATCGCCTCCTCGGACGTGATCATGTGGGAGGTCATCGTTTACTTCGTCGCCAGCCTGCTCATCCTGTTCATCATGGACTGGTACGCCTCCTTCAAGATCGGGGGAAAAACCCGTCCCGGCTATATCGCCCTGAAGGGACACCGGGGCATCGCCGTTATGATCATGGCGGCCTTCACCGTCATCATCGGTATGCTCTGCCTGATGACGGACTTCACCTGCAGCCGCGGCACCCTGACCTATTTCGGCCTGCCCTACCTGGTGGCGCTGGTCTACTACATGGTCAAGATGTTCCGCCGGGTCCGGGCGGAGACCAAGGGGCGGAGACTGTGAGCCAACGAATTCCCAACTGTACAACTGTAAAAAACAGCGCCGGAGGGGTACCCCGGCGCTGTTTTTCCAGATAAAAGCGGAAACAAAAACCCGGACGCGATCGCGCCCGGGTTTTCGCCTTATTTTTTAAGAGAGAGAAAAGAGAGAGAAAAGAGAGAAGAGAGAGTAATTTGTTTTGCTGATGATACAATACCACAGCCGGAAGGGGAAGAAGTGGATAATTTTCTAACTTTGGATGAACAAATTATGAACGCCCATGAACTTTTTGTGAACACGGAAAATGGGAGCGCCGACAGGCCCGGTTTTCTGCGCAAAATGCCGAGAGGGGCATGCTGCGCTCACCGGATAAAGGCCGCCGCAGCGTAGCCCGCCTCCTCCCCGAAGCGGACCAGATCCCACCCCTCCCAGGCGTTGACCACGGTGACCCGGGCCCCGTCGTAGAGCCGGGCGATCACCGGGCTGTCGGGGTCCGGGCGGACCCGGACGTTGAGAGGCCCGCCGCCGGTCTCCACCACCCCGGCCCGGGGGGAGCTGGCGGGGAAGAAGGGGATGCCGAAGTACACCGTCAGGGACCGGACCAGGTTGGCGGCGATGGCCTCGATATTGTTTACGATCCAGGCCGCGTCCTGGGGGTTGTCATGGAATCCCAGCTCCAGCAGCACCGCCGGGGCACGGGTCCGCCGGACCTCCCCGATGGAGGTGGAGGGCTCCGCCCGGACCAGGTCGGGGAGGGGATAGATGGCCTTCAGGCCCTCGGCCAGGATCTGGGCCGCCCGCATCCCCCAGTAGCTGCCGGGGTAGTAGAAGGCCAGGATGCCCCGCTGGCTCCCCGCCCCGCTGTCCCCGGCGGCGTTGGAGTGGAGGGCCAGGTGGAGGTCGTACCGCCCGGCGTTGGAGGCGGCGATGGACGAGGCGGCGGTCATGTCCGGGGTGTTTCGGTCGTAACGGATGCCCGAGGCGTCCAGGATGGGCTCCATGGCGTCGGCCAGGCGGTTCATCCAGGATTCCTCGGTGCCGGTGTTCACATAGGGGTTGTACTCCTGGGTGGACGGGGAGAGATAGATGATGGGCATGGCGGTTCCTCCTTTTTTGCCATCCTATGCCGGTCCGGTCCCTTGTGTCCCCGGGCCAAGTGTGGTATGATGCCAGACAGACAACGACCAAGGAAGGTGCCGCTATGGACCTGTGTGACAAAAAAGAGATCAAAGCCCTGTTGGACCGTCACGGCTTCCGGTTTTCCAAAAGCAAGGGCCAGAACTTCCTCATCGCCCCCTGGGTGCCCCGGCAGACGGCGGAGGCCTCCGGCGCGGCCCCCGGCGTGGGGGTGCTGGAGGTGGGCCCGGGCGTCGGCCCTCTCACCGAGCAGCTTGCCCTTCGGGCGGACCGGGTGGTCTCCGTGGAGCTGGACCGGACCCTTCTGCCCGTCCTGGAAGAGACCCTGGCCCACTGCCCCAACGCGGAGATCGTGGAGGGGGATATCCTGAAAACCGACCTTTCCGCCCTGTGCCGGGAAAGGCTGGCGGGGCTGACCCCGGTGGCCTGCGCCAACCTGCCCTACAACATCACCACCCCCGCCATCACTTCTCTGCTGGAGGCGGGCTGCTTCCGGGCGGTGACGGTGATGATCCAGAAGGAGGTGGCCCAGCGGATCTGCGCTGCCCCCGGCTCCGGGGAATACGGGGCCTTCACCCTGCTGTGCCGGTATTACGCCGACAGCGAGCTTCTCTACGACGTGCCCCCTTCCTGCTTCTATCCCGCCCCCAAGGTGACCTCCGCGGTGATCCGCATGACCTGCCGGCCGGAGCCCCCCGTCCCGGTGGGGGACAGGGCCCTCTTCTTCCGGGTGGTCCGGTCGGCCTTCAACCAGCGGCGGAAGACCCTGGTCAACGCCCTGTCCAATCTGGCGGACAAGGAGACCGTCCGTCAGGCGGCGCTGGCCTGCGGCCTGCCGGAGACCGTCCGGGGGGAGCGGCTGTCCTTCGAGGACTTCGCCGCCCTGACGAAAGCCTGCAAATAAAAAGTCAAGCCCCAAAATGGACTTGACCGAAAAAGGTTACAGAACAGAAAAGGGAGTAGGTAGGTAGCACAAAGAGGCCACCGAGTAAACGCTGGCCTGGCGGTAGATAGCACAGCTGCCCCAGTCAGTCAAGGATAAACAGCTTCGCTGCGCCTGCGGCGTCCTTGACAGCCTGTGTCACCTGTGCAAATGGGGAGGAAAGGGCGGCAAAGCCGCCTCAGTCAGCAGGAAGGCTGCTGAGGATCTTTACCTGACGCTTCGTTCTCCAAGGTGTCCAGGTAGTTCATCACCTTGGCGTAGTAATGACGAAGGAACTTGTTTGCGCCGGCCGTCATGTAGACGTAGTAGGGCTTGCCCTCAGAACGTTTCTTGTCCAGGAACTGGTAAATTGGATCATCTACAGGAGATTTCTGCAAGATCGTACTCATCAAGCAGAACAACGTCTTTCTGAGATAAGGGGAACCTCTCTTCGTGGTTTTGTTGCTGCGTGAAGTTTTGTCGCCGGAATCGTTCGGCGCGGGATCTACACCGGCAAAAGCCACCAAGGACTGCTTCCTAGCGAACCGGCGAACGTCACCGATCTCAGCCATGAGCTGGGGGCCGAAGGAAGTTCCTACGCCATACTGAGCCATAACGATTGGATACTCCGGAAGCGTGGAAGCAAGCCGATTCATTTCGGCACGGTAAGTTTCCACAGAGCGAGAAATACTGGTAAGCTGTGCAGCTGCCTGCTGAACAAGCACCTTGGTTGTCTCATTCTTGGAGACAAGGACAACAGCGGACATTGCCAGCGCGTAGACTTCGGCAGCCTTGTCCGTATTGAAGTTGTAGCCGTGTCTTTTACACCACTTGCGGTAGCGTTCCGTGAAGGCCTTAAGGCTCACTTTGCGAACACAATCAACGTGCCAGAAGGTATAAGTGAAGTCCACCCACTTCTGTGTGCCGTCGCTGCGAACCGGACTGTCAAAACATTTGCGGATGCCGGGGAAGGATTGCTCCTGAAGGGCAACAAAATTATTACTCAGAGCAGTCCTGGTCTTGGATGCGAGCTGAAACTGGCGATGCATTGTTTTCAAGTTGTAACGTGTCTCATCCATGGGGGTATAATCCCGCAGTTCTGCCCAGTTGTCAAGGCCGTATTTGGCGATCTTCACGGCATCAGCCTTGTCCGTCTTGACCTTGCGGAGAGAATTGCCGCCGTACTCCTTGATGAGGAGAGGATTTACAGCGCTTACGAATAAACCGGCCTCATGGAGCGATTTGGCAATGGATTCATAGTATCGTCCGGTATGCTCCATGACCACGCGGCTTTCTCCCTCCAACTGCTGTAGAAACTGGGACAGGGAGAGCAGGGACACTGAATCATGGCGAACCTCAAAAGGGGCGCTGACTACTTCTCCAAGCGGGCGAAGAACCGCAACCATACTTCTGCCGTTAGAAACATCGATTCCCACTGAGTTCATCTTCAACACTCCTGATAGAAAGATTCGTAATGGACACAGCCAACTTTACCCATTGCTTGTTCTATCTGTTTGATGACGCGAACACTTCGGGGACGCCGATGATTCTACCTGCACAAATCGAATGCTGCGAACAGGAGGCTGGCTGACTGACTTTCTCACGGACATGCAAGTCCTTGGAGTGACAGGCCAGACCATTACCCCTCCTATTCTACAGCTTAGGCAATGAGATGTCCCATGCCGATGGCTGGCTGCCATGAACAAGGGGCAAATATATAGTAACAG
>CACZKM010000042.1 GCA_902781745.1 Oscillospiraceae bacterium | reverse complement strand
AGAGGCTCTACCTCGTTGGCAAGGTTGTACTATCGCTGCTGCGCCGCACAAACCTCTCGGCCCCCCTTGTCAAGGGGGGCTGTCAGCGAAGCTGACTGGGGGGTGGAGACGTAGCAAGTTCCCTCTGTCGTTTCGATCGTGCTCCTTGCTACATTTCCACCCTCCCACCGCCTCACGCCAACCACCCCTCCACCTCCTCCACAGACAGCCCCGCCTGCAGCCCCGCGCTGATCCCCAGGGCCAGCACCCGGGCCAGCCCCTCCACCTCCTGGTCGATGTTCCGGGGCGTCACAAACCACTCCGCCCCCTCCCGGCGAAAGGCCGCCGGGTCAAAGTCCCCGTCCAGCAGGTCCAGGCACAGGGTGGCCGCCTCCACCACCGTGGGCACCCCCAGGGCGATCACCGGCGCCCCCAGATGGGCCCGGTCCAGGGCCATCCGGGCGTTGCCCACCCCGGAGCCGGGGACGATCCCCGTGTCCGAGAGCTGGATGGTCCGGCACACCCGCTCCTGCCGCCGGGCCGCCAGGGCGTCCACCGCCAGGATGCAGGCCGGGCGCAGCTTTGCCGCCGCCCCGGCGATGAGCTCCCCGGTCTCCATTCCCGTGGTCCCCAGGACCCCCGCCGCCAGGGCCGCCACCGGGCGGAGCCCCGCCTCCGGGAGGACTGCCCCCAGGTGCCGGGTCACCAGCAGGCCCTCAGCGGTCCGGGGACCCAGGGCGTCGGGGGTCATCCGGCGGTTCCCCAGGCCCACCGCCAGGACGGGACCCTCCTTGGGGACCAGTTCCTCCACCAGCCCCGCCACCGCCGAAGCCGCCCGGAGGACCTCCCCCCGGTCCCTGGGCAGGGCGGGGAGGGTCAGGGTGAGATAGGTCCCCTTGGGCTTCCCCAGGGCCCGGGCCCCCTCGTCGCTCTCCACCGTCACCCTGGTCACCTCCAGGCCGAAGCGCCTCTCCTCCGTCAGCCCCACCCCGGGGACCTCCCCCGCTCCGGCGGCCCATTCCCGGGCCTCCAGGGCCAGATCCAGCTTTCTCGTTCCTCCCATGGCTCCCCCTTTCCCACCAGATATGGTGGCTCCGCTGATTCGTTGACACTATGTTTAGCATGACCAAAAACAGCTCGGAAAAACCTTGGATTTTCGCAAAAAAACTGTTGCAATTTCCAGGCACCTGTGCTAAAATACATTCTCGCACAGAACTTTTGCACGTTTGTGACTGAAATTTTACCCATCGGAGGAGGTGTTTGGTTTGCCGAATATCAAGTCTGCAAAGAAGCGTGTTCTGGTCAATCAGGCGAAGGCTGCCCGCAACAAGGCCGCGAAGTCCGCTCTCAAGACGCAGCTCAAGCGTTTTGACGCTGCCATTAATGAAGGCAACCGCGTCGAGGCCGATAAGGAATACAAGGCCACGGTCAAGGCTGTGGATCAGGCCGCTGCCCGCGGTCTCCTGCACAAGAACACCGCGGCCAACCGCAAGAGCAAGATGACCCTGCGTCTGAACAAGCTCCCGCAGTAATTGGTGACCGACAGAAACAAAACCGTCTGATTCGTTCAGGCGGTTTTTTTCATATCCCGGCCATGTTCAAAAAATCCCCCAGGAACCGTCACGATTTTTTAACAAATTGGGCCTATACTACAGTCCAATGAACAAGGAGGCATGCGTTATGGATGAACACAACCGCACCAATTATCCCGGCGGGCCCGAAACGCCCGTCGAGACGCCCATAGAACCCCCCGCCCCCGCGGAGGGCGATTGGACCGCCCAGCCCGTCCCCGAGGCCCCCGCCGCCCAGGAGGCAGACCCCGTCCGGGAGGAAGCTTCCCCCCGCCAGCCTGTCGATGAGGCCGCACCCGGCCGGGACGGCGGCGATCTCCCGCCCCGGCGGGAGCCCCCCCAGGCCGGTCCGAACCGCCAGGACAAGCCCCCCAAACGGAAAAAGGAAAAGCGGGGCCTGGGGACCGCCGGGGTGGTGGCCCTGTGCCTGGTCTGCGCCCTCATCGGCGGGCTGGTGAACCCCGTCTACCAGCACCTCACCGGATCCAAGGGGGAAACGGCTCAGTCCTCCACCCTGACCACCGCCGACCGGGCCCTCCCCGCCCAGGAGGCCCCCGCCGCCGTGTCCGCCGGGGAGAAGATGGACCCCGCCCAGATCTACGCCGCCTACGCCGGCTCCGCCGTGGGCATCACCGTGGACATCGTCACCACGAATATTTGGGGCCAGACCGTCACCGGCGCGGCGGCGGGCTCGGGCTTCGTGGTCACCGAGGACGGGTACATCGTCACCAACTACCACGTCATCAAGCAGGCCAACGCCATCACCGTCACCTTCTCCGACGGCACCTCCTACCCCGCCGACCTCATCGGCGGCGAGGAGCAGAACGACGTGGCGGTGATCAAGATCGACGCCTCGGGCCTCACCCCCGTGGTCATCGGCAAGTCCGGGGACCTGACGGTGGGGGAAGAGGTGGTGGCCATCGGCAACCCCCTGGGTGAGTTGACCTTCTCCGAGACCCACGGCATCGTCTCCGCCCTGAACCGGGTGATCACCACCTCCGCCAGCGAGAAGATCAACATGATCCAGACCGACTGCGCCATCAACTCCGGCAGCTCCGGCGGCCCCCTGTTCAACGACCGGGGAGAAGTGGTGGGCATCACCACCGCCAAGCCCAGTATGTATGCCTCCGGCGGCGGGGCTTCGGTGGAGGGCATCACCTTCGCCATCCCCATAGACGATGTGCATACCATCATCAAGGACCTGGTGGAGAACGGCTATGTCACCGGCAAGCCCTACCTGGGCATCGTCATGTCCCAGAGCGGCGTGAGCCAGGCCGCCCAGGCCTACGGCGTCCCCGCCGGGGTGCCGGTGCTGGGGGTGGCCAAGGGCCTGCCCGCGGACCAGGCGGGCATCCAGGCCAACGACATCATCGTGAAGCTCAACGGCACGGAGACCCCCTCCGGCCAGGCCCTCTCCGACGCCCTGAACCAGACCAAGCCCGGGGATGAGATCACCGTCACCGTCTACCGCAGCGGCGAGACCCTGGACCTGACCCTCACCATAGGCGAGCAGACCGCCGAGGCCCAGGCCGCCACCCAGAAGGTCAGCGAGGAGCTGGAAAAGGAGCAGCAGGCCCAGCAGCAGCAACAGCAGCAGGAGCAGCCCCAGCAGCCCCAGCAGGGCGACGGGAGCCAGGGCGGGGATCCCTACTGGCCCTTCGGGAGCTTCGGATTTGGCTTCTAATTTTGTAATGTACAGCAGACCGTGTTGCAACGGGCTTTGTAACGTACAGCAGACCATAACGTAACCCCCTCCGTCACCGCCTTCGGCGGCGCCACCTCCCCCGAAGGGGGAGGCAAGAGGGTTGTACGTCTACCGAAGGGTAGACGTAGAGCCTTCTCGGCTCCCCCTCCGGGGGAGCTGGCAGCCGCGCAGCGGCTGACTGAGGGGGTTACTGTTGGGTCTGCTGTACTTTATTCTCCTTCTTCCGCCTTCCGCGCCGCCTCCACCAGAGCGCTGGCCCCGATGCGGTCGGCCCCCAGGTCCAGGAAGGCCTGGGCGTCCTCCAACGTGCGGATGCCGCCGGAGGCCTTGATGCCCACGTCCTCGGGGAGGTTCTCCCGGAGGAGGGCCACGTCCTCTTTGGTGGCTCCGCCGGTGGAGAAGCCGGTGGAGGTCTTGACATAGTCCACCTCCGCCTTGGCCAGGAGCTGGCACAGGCGGACCTTCTCCATGTCGGAGAGGAGGCAGGTCTCGATGATGACCTTCAGGGGCCGGCCCAGGCAGGCCGCCTTGACCCCCTTGACCTCCTGGGTCAGGTCGGACCATTTCCGGTCCTTGACCATGCCGTTGTTGATCACCAGGTCGATCTCGCTGGCCCCGTTCTCCACGGCGTCCTTGGTCTCGAAGAGCTTGGCCGCCGTGGTGTTGTAGCCGTTGGGGAAGCCGATGACGGTGCAGATCTTCAGATACCCCTGGACGTAGTCCGCCGCGGGCTTCACCCAGGCGGGGGGGATGCACACCGTGGCGCAGCCATACTCCATGGCTTCGTCACAGAGGGTCTTGATCTGGTCCCAGGTGGCCTCGGGCTTGAGGAGGGTGTGGTCCACGTGGGAGAGGATGGCGCTGATATCCATAGGGTCCTCCTTTCACTCAGGGGGCGGTCTGGGTCCCCGTCTCAGCGGGGGGCTCCGCCGGGGTTGTCTCGGCGGGCGGGGTCTGCTCCGCCGGGGTTGTCTCGGCGGGCGGGGTCTGCTCCGCCGGGGCGGGCTCCACGGGGCCGGGGGCCTCCTCCGCGGGAGGCAGGGTCTCCAGGAACTGGCTCAGCCGCAGGAAGAGGGCCGCGCCCTGGGCACGGGTGGCCTGCCCCTGGGGGGCCAGGACCAGGGCGCCGTCGGATCCGGCGCTGCCGGCCACCAGGGACTGCTCTACCGCCCAGGCGAAGTCCCCTCTGGCCCAGTCGGGCACCTGGTCCCGGTCGGCAAAGGTCGCGGGCAGGTCTCCTGCCGCCTGGCCGGCCCCCTTGGACAGCGCGTACCGGTGCATCAGGGCCACCAGCTCCTGGCGGGTGACGGGGGCATTGGGCTGGAAGGTGCCGTCGGGGTAGCCGGTGACCACCTGGTTTTCATAGGCCCAGGACACTGCCTTGGCATACCAGGTGCCCTCGGGCACGTCAGTAAACACCGCCTGATAGCCCGTTTCCGGCGCTCCTGCCATCCGGTACAGGACCGTCGCTGCCATGCACCGTGTCATGGCGACAGAAGGCAGGAACAACTCCTGGCTGACACCTTTGAACAGCCCCTGCTCCACTACCGCCTCTACGGCTGGGGCATACCAATCCGAGGGCAGCACATCCAGGAACAGGGCCCTTTCATCCGGAATGGTCTTGCTCTCAATCTGCTGATACAGCCACGCTTCTCGTTGGGACAGGATCCGGCGCAAGTCCTCCGCCGTCCTCTGGTCCGGATTCGTGCGCTGGTCGTACTTCCAGCGGACTAGGTCCATCCGGCGGCTGGCAGCGACCTCCGCCTCATACCACGACAGGGTATGTAGGCTGGCCCCGCAGACGTTCGGGTCGTCGCTGAGCAAAATATCCTGGATGAGATGGTGGAGGGTCTGCTCCTCCTCTCTAACCGCCAAGCGGTAGGAAGGGATCTGCAAAAGCGAATACCCCAGTCTCGAGTTTCCCGCAATCAGTCTTTCCGGCGAAAGGTCCGCATAGAAATACAATCCGAGGGTCAGATCGAAATCCCACACCGGCCCGGCGTAGAGTTTTTCTTCATTGTCCGGCTTGTAAAAATACGTGGAGGTACGGAAGCCGTCGGCATCCATTGTCAGCTCCAGGAGAAGGTAATTTTTAACCAAGGAGCGCTCGTCCACGTAGGCGGTGTAGGGCTGACCGGTACGGGGATGGACACCGCCGTTGACAACCGCGTCCTCAAACATCTGCCAGAAGGAGCTGATATACGCCATAGCGTTTGGGGTGGCATACTCTGGGCTCTTGACCACCAGGAAAAGGTTCAACGGAGTAGAAAACCAACTCGCCTCCTCATAGGCCCGCTCCTCTAGGTCGATTTCCAGCAGGTATCCGCCATTGACCTGTTCCGGCTCCCGCAGCGTTTTTACGTACTGGCACGGATAGCCTGCCTGCGTCGTTCCTTTCTCCAGGGGCAGCGCGTCAAACTCCTTCACGTCGGGATTGGCGGCCTCTATATCCGCCTCCAGGTCATGAATGTCCACCCGATTGGCTCCCACTTCCGTCTTTTCGCTGAGCAGATAGGAGCCAAGGTACTCTCCATCGTAATACAAATCCACAGGCCGGGTGTGGGGGGAGTACGCCAGCCCCATCTCAGTCGCCAGATCATAGATCATACGATTTCTCAGCAGTGACCGATCATAGTAGTTCGCCAGCAGGACCCAGGTCTTGGCCGGTTCGCCGCACTCCAACAAGTCGGCAGCCTGGTCCAGCTTGATTTGATAGGGCTTTTTGGGATTGTCCCAGGTGGAGTTCCCCCGTCCTTTGATCTGCTTCAGCGGGCCGCTGTACAGCAGGGTGCCATGCGCGCCCTGCATATAGGCGCTTCCCTTGGCCTTGTTGCTCTTAGCCTTCTCCACCCAGGCCCGGTCTTTGGAGACGTCGGCGCTGGTGAGGAAGAGGGAGGCGATGTTCTCCGAATGCATGACCTTGACGGTCAGTGCCGTCCTTCCCCGCCCCAGCGTCACCGGATAGACCCCGTCACCCGGGGTCTGGGGAAACAGCGCGGCAAGGTCAAAGGGGACCCCGCTGGTCAGAGACAGGGTTTTCCCCTGGGCGGTCAGGGTCAGGGAACCGTTAAAATAAAGGGTCAGGGCGTGGAGGTCCGCCGCGGCGGGCAGGAAGAGATAGGTCCCGGTGCTCTCCCGCTGAAGGGCAACCTCCCCCTGGCCGCACACCGCCCGGACGTCGGGCAGGGCGGTGCCGGCGGCAGCGGCCCCGGCGGGGATGCAGGGCAGCAGGAGGACCAGGGCCAGCAGCAGCGGCAGGGCCCGGCGTTTTATCACGTTCATTGTACTGTCTCCTTCCGGTCATCGGGGGTGTGGGTCTCCCGGCGGTACACCGCCGGGTCGGGATACACCCGGACAAAGGCGCCTCCCAGCAGGGAGGTCTCCAGCCACAGGGCCAGGTCCACGGTCTTCTCCTGTCCGCCGTCCAGGATGACGGCGGACAGGCCGTCCTCCCCGCCGCCGCAGGCGATGAGGGGGACCCAGTGCCAACTGTCCAGGTTGGGCAGGTCGCCGTTGGAGTAGTTCAGGAAGGCCACCGGCCCGTCCCCCTCCAGGGACCAGGTCAGGAAGGTCCGCACCTGGTCCAGGTCGGGCCGCCCCGCCTTCCCCTTCCGGGGCACCGGCAGGATGCTGGTCTCCAGCACCTCCCCCCGGGAGAGGGCGAAGCTCCGGCACCCCAGGGCGAAGTGCTCGGCCTTGTGGAGGCCCATGGTGCCCGGGGTGGCGTAGGTCCACAGGGTCTCCATGTAGGCCAGAAAATCCGCCGCAGTCCGCTCCCCCGCCGGGGCCAGGGCCGCCACCTCGGGGTGGGCGGCGGACAGGTAGTCCAGGACCACGGCGGCGGCGGTGGGGCCGCAGCCCGCCCGGCGCTGCCAGACGTCCCGGAACCAGGCCTGGTCCGCCCCCCGGCAGGTCTGCCCCCGGGGGCCGGCGAGGGTAAAGCGCTCCGGTTTGGTGAGGGTGTGGTCCATGGGCGGTCTTCCTTTCCAGAATTGGGTATCTTTTTTGAGACAACAAGAGGCGGGAGAACCCGCCCCTTGTTTCATGCTTATTCCTTGTTCGCGGGGTCGGCCATGGCCTGGGCCATGAGGCCGAAGTATTCCTCCACGTTCTCCAGGTTCCCGGCGGATTCCCCCTCGGTGAGGGTCTTTTTCACCTTGGCGGGCACCCCCAGCACCAGGCTCCGGGGCGGGATGGTCTGGCCGGAGCCCACCACGGCCCCGGCTCCCACGATGGAGCCTGCGCCGATGACGGTGTTGTCCAGCACCACGGCGTTCATGCCGATGAGGCACTGATCCTCGATGGTGCAGCCGTGGAGAATGGCCCCGTGGCCCACGGTGACGTTCTCCCCGACGATCACGTCGTGGCCGGGGTCCCCGTGGATGACGCAGTTGTCCTGGACATTGCTCCCCTTGCCGATGACGATCTTCTCCTGGTCGGCCCGGAGGACGGCGTTGTACCAGATGCTGACCTTCTCCCCCAGGGTCACGTCCCCCCGGAGAAAGGCCCCGGGGGCCACCCAGGCGGTGGGATGGATCTTCCCCATATTACTTGTGCAGGACCCGGACCTTGATGACGCCGGGGATGGCCTCCACTTTAGCGGCGTCCACGTCGGCGTCGGTGTCCAGGAGGAAGTAGGCGTAGTCGCCCCGGGTCTTGGAGGCAGTGGCGGCGGGAGAAGGCACCGCGGCGGTGACGGCGGCGGCGTCAGCCCCCTTGGCGATGACGCACACCCGGTTCCTGGCTGCCCAGGCCATGGACAGGACGGGCAGGTTCACGGAGTTGACGATGTTGCCGTTGTCCAGATAGTCCTGGACCTGCCGGGCGGCCATCATGGCGCAGTTGTCCTCGCTCTCGGGGGTGGAGGCCCCCAGGTGGGGGATGCACACCACGCCGTCCAGAGCGGCGGTCTCGCTGTTGGGGAAGTCGGTGACGTAGGCGGCGCACTTGCCGGATCCCAGGGCGTCCTTCAGGGCGGCGGTGTCCACCAGCTCGCCCCGGGCCAGGTTGACGATGCGGACGCCGTCCTTCATGGCGGCGAAGGCGGCGGCGTTGACGGAGCCCTTGGTGTCAGCGTTCATGGGCAGGTGGAGGGAGATGTAGTCGGCCTTGCCGTAGAGCTCGTCCAGGGTGGCGACGATCTCCGCGCCGGGGGTCAGGTTCAGGGCGTTCTTCACGGAAAGGAAGGGGTCATAGCCCACGATCTTCATGCCCAGGCCGGCGGCGGCGTTGGCCACCATCACGCCGATGGCGCCCAGGCCCACCACGCCCAGGGTCTTGCCGCCGATCTCGGGACCGACGTAAGCGGACTTGCCCTTTTCCACCACGGCGGCGATGTCGGCGCCGGCGGCGGACTGCTCCTTCACCCAGGTGATGCCCTGGGCGATCTTCCGGGAGGCCAGCAGCAGGGCGGCGATGGTCAGCTCCTTGACGCCGTTGGCGTTGGCGCCGGGGGTGTTGAAGACCACCACGCCGGCGTCGGCGGCCCGGTCCAGGGGGATATTGTTGACCCCGGCGCCGGCCCGGGCGATGGCCTTGAGCTCGGCGGGGAAGTCGTAGTCGTGGAGCTTGGCGGAGCGCACCAGGATGGCGTCCTCATGCTCCATATTGTCGCTGATCTCAAAGCGGTCGTCCAACTGAGCCAGGCCGATCTTGGAGATCTTGTTCATGGTTTTTACTTTGTACATGGAAACCAGGTCCTTTCTTGTATGGGGTTCAAATCGCCCTTAGCCCTTAGTTCTTCTTGTCGAAGTCGCGGATGAAGTCGCACAGCGCCTCCACGCCCTCGGTGGGCATGGCGTTGTAGATGGAGGCACGCATGCCGCCCACGGACCGATGGCCCTTCAGGTTGGTGAAGCCCCGCTCCACGGACTCGGCCACGAACTTGGCGTCCAGGTCGTCGCTGCCGGTGCGGAAGGTGACGTTCATGAAGGAGCGGGCCTCGGGCTGGGCGGAGAGCTGGAAGAGCTTGGACTCCTCCAGGGTCTTGTAGAGCATGTTGGCCTTGGCCACGTTGCGCTTCTCCATGCCCTCCAGGCCGCCGACGCTCTCCAGCCAGTCGCACACCAGGCCCAGCATATAGATGCACCAGCAGGGAGGCGTGTTGTACATGGAGTCCTTGTCGATCATGGACTTGTAGTTCATGATGGCGGGGGTGATGGGCATTTCATGGCCGGCCAGGTCCTCCTTGATGATGACCACGGTGAGGCCGGCGGGGGCCATGTTCTTCTGGGCCCCGGCGTAGATGAGGCCGAACTTGCTCACGTCCACGGGACGGGAGAGGATGTCGGAGGACATATCGCAGACCAGAGGCACGGAGACCTCGGGGACGTACTGCCACTCGGTGCCCTCGATGGTGTTGTTGGAGCAGTAATAGAAGTAGTCGGCCTCGGGGTCCAGCTTCAGGTCGGCCTGGCCGGGGATGTAGATGTGCTTCTTGTCCTCGGAGGAGGCGGCGATGTTCACGGTGCCGTACTTCTTGGCCTCCTTCATGGCCAGGTTGGCGAAGTGGCCGGTGACGGCGTAGTCCGCCTTGCCGGAGCCGGTCATCAGGTTCAGGGGGATCATGCCGAACTGCATGGTGGCGCCGCCCTGGAGGAAGAGGATCTTATAGCCCTCGGGGATGTTCATCAGCTTGCGGAGCTTGGCCTGGGTCTCATCAAAGATCTTGATGAACACCTTGGAGCGATGGCTCATCTCCATGACGGACATACCGGAGCCGTTGTAGTTGGTGATCTCAGCGCCGGCGCGCTGGAGGACCTCCAGAGGAAGCATGGAGGGACCTGCGGAGAAATTGTATACGCGATCGTTGGCCATGGGAAAGGACTCCTTTCAAACATTGATATTTCTAATCACATTTCGTGATGTAGGGGCTGTGATCGATGGGCTTATCTCGCCTATTCTATGTATTATATCTCCCTCACGGGGGAACGTCAAGGAAAAAGCACAAAACAGCGGCGGAAAAGACTGCCGGCTGCCCCCCGCTGCCGGGGAAGAATATTCCTTGCGGGACGGCGGTTTATTTGGTATAATTGTATGATACTCCTGTCATAGACAGCGCCGCCCTTGAAAGGGGGAAGTTTCCATGGAATTCATCATCATCTCCGGGCAGTCCGGGGCGGGGAAGTCCTCGGCGGCCTCCTTCCTGGAGGACCTGGGCTTCTACTGTGTGGACAATATGCCCGTGGCCCTCATCCCGGACTTCGCCGGCCTGTGCATGGCCGGGGCGGGCACCGGGCGGTACAGCCGGGTGGCCCTGGTGACGGACATCCGGGGGGGGCAGACCTTCGACGGGCTCTTCCAGGTCCTGGACCAGCTCCAGGCCATGGAGCTGAACTACCAGCTCCTCTTCGTGGAGGCCTCCGACGAGGTCATCATCAACCGGTACAAGGAGACCCGGCACACCCATCCCCTCACCCGTCAGGGCCACCCCCTGCCCGAGGCGGTGAAGCTGGAGCGGGTGGCTCTGGAGCCGGTGCGCCGCCGGGCCACCCACATCCTCAACTCCACGGGGCTCAACCTCTCCCGGTTCCGGGGGGAGCTGCTGCGGCTCTTCGGCATGACCGCCCCCAAGGAGACCCTGACGGTGTCGGTGACCTCCTTCGGCTTCAAGCACGGCATCCCCATGGACGCCGACCTGGTCTTTGACGTGCGCTTTCTCCCCAACCCCTATTACATCCCCGCCCTCCGGGACTGCACCGGCCTGGAGGAGGACGTGCGGTCCTTCCTCTTCGGCTACCAGCAGACCCAGGAGTTCCTGCGGCATCTGGAGGAGCTCTTCTCCTTCCTCCTGCCCCAGTATGTGGAGGAGGGAAAGTCTTCCCTGGTCATCGCCGTGGGCTGCACCGGGGGGCATCATCGCTCCGTGGCCATGGCCCACGCCCTGGCGGAGTTTATCGACCAGAAGGGGTACCGGGTGGAGGAACAGCACAGAGACATCAGCAGGTGACGTTTTCTGCGGAAAACGGAACGCTGCGAGGCTGTTTGGGAAGGAGGAGAACCCATGTCCTTTGCGGGAGATGTGAAGGCCGAGCTGTGCCGGCAGAGGCTCAGCCGGAAGTGCTGCGCCGTGGCGGAGGCCTGCGGGGTGCTGCTGTACTGCAACCGCTTCGACCGGAGCCAGGTGCGGATCGTCACGGAGTCGGTCCCCTTTGCCCAGCGGCTGCCGGGGCTGTTCAAGCGGGCCTTCGGGGTGCGCTTTGACCGGACGGGGGACCCGGATAGCCCGGGCAAGCAGGTCTTCCTTCTGGAGGACCGGGCCAAGCTGGACCTGATCTGGGACCAGTGCGCCTTCGACCCCACGGGCCCCGCCCACCACATCAACTTCGGGCTCCTGGAGGAGAGCCACTGCCGGGTGGCCTTTCTCCGGGGGGCCTTCCTGGCGGGGGGCTCGGTGACCGACCCCCGGAAGGGCTATCACCTGGAGCTGGCCACCACCCACCGGTCGGTGAGCCGGGAGCTGGACGCCCTGCTCCTGGACCTGGGCTATTCCCCCAAGGTGACGGAGCGGAAGTCCACCTATGTGACCTACTTCAAGCAGAGCGAGGCCATCGAGGACTTCCTCACGGCCATCGGCGGGCCGGTGTCCGCCATGGAGCTCATGAACGCCAAGGCGGAGAAGCTTCTCCGAGCGGGGGTGAACCGCCGGGTGAACTGCGAGGCGGCCAACGTGGAAAAGACGGTGGACGCCGCCCTGGAGCAGCGCCGGGCCATCCAGGCCCTGCGGGAGCGGGGGGCGCTGGAGGACCTGTCCCCCAAGCTCCGGGAGGCGGCGCGGCTGCGGGAGGGGAATCCCGAGCTGTCCCTGGCCCAGCTTGCGGCGCTGTGCCAGCCGCCGGTGACGAAGTCGTCGCTCAATCACAGGCTGCAGAAGCTGATTGCGCTGAGCAGGGAGGCTGAGCAGCCTTGAGGGCGTATCACTGTGACCAGTAGTACCTACAGAAATACCGTTAAGTATTCAGCGATCCTTGCTGGGTGGGTGCGTACTAACCTTACCGCATGTACGCCTACCGATACGCACCAGGTATAGGGTTGCCACCCTACCGGGAGTGCCCTGCCCGGGCGGGGCCCGGCTTTTCTGGAAAAGCCGGGGGAAAAGCACCAGGGGCTTCGGCCCCTGGACCCCAGGGGACTCGTTGTGAATCCGCCGGTCGTTGCTTGGCACGCGCCATGTGATGGCTTGTCGTGACCGCCTGCACCTGTTTTGGTGTTTGGTTGTTGAGATTTGGATTATGTGGGGGTAGCTGTAGTGTGTTCGGAGCCGCACAGCCTCTTGCCTCCCCTTACTAAGGGGAGGGGGCCTCCCCTTACTAAGGGGAGGGGGACCGCCGAAGGCGGTGGAAGGGTGGCTACGTTGCAGAGAGCGATATCGTTGTGATAGAAGACAGGACGTATTGCTTCTTATACGCAGCGATAGAGCGGTACGCAACGTCTCCACCCCCCAGTCACGGCTTCGCCGTGCCAGCCCCCCTTGGCAAGGGGGGCCGAGAGGTTTGAGCAACTTCGCAACAAAGTGCAATCTGTTGCCACTTTTACAAGAGGAGGCAAAAGAGGCTGTGCGTTACTTCAACCAACAGCAACTATCCCCACAAAATCCAGTATTCATCAACCTAACTTCGATGCGTCGGAGACTAAAAGAACCCGCACCACAAAAG
>CACZKM010000041.1 GCA_902781745.1 Oscillospiraceae bacterium | reverse complement strand
CTGTAGGTGCGGATATCCGGGTGGCGCAGGATCAGCTCCCGGGACATGAGGGCGATGTCATAGGCCGAGGTGTGGTGACCCTCCGCGGGCAGGCCGGTGCAGTTTTGGAACACCGTGTCCTCCATGCCCAGCTCCGCGGCCCTGGCGTTCATTTTCTCCACAAAGGCGGCCTCGCTGCCCGCCAGGTATTCCGCCATGGCCACCGAGGCGTCGTTGCCCGAGGCCACGGCGATGGCCTTGAGCATCTCGTCCACGGACAGCTCCTCTCCCTCCTCCAGGAACACCTGGGAGCCCCCCATGCCGGCGGCGTTGGCGGAGACGGGGACCATGGTCTCCTTGGTGAGACGGCCGCTGTCCAGGGCTTCCTCGATGAGCAGAAGGGTCATGACCT
The DNA here is from genome assembly GCA_902781745.1 of Oscillospiraceae bacterium. GTDB lineage: Bacteria > Bacillota > Clostridia > Oscillospirales > Oscillospiraceae > Evtepia. The sequence continues at coordinate 13,910 of CACZKM010000041.1, read as the reverse complement.
TGGTGACGCTGGCGGGCTCCAGGGGTTCGTGGGCGTTCTCCTCATAGAGGACCTCCCCGGTGGATTTCTCCATAAGAACGGCCGCCTTGGCGGACACCTCCGGTCCCGCGGCCCGGACGGGGACGGGCAGGAGAAGGACGAGGGCAAGGAGCAGAGCAAGGTGCTTTTTCATAGGCGGACCTCCCGGTGGTTTTTCGTCTGGCTGAGCCTATGCGGCGGCGGGGCGGGATATGCGCGGCGGGAGGCTCCCGGGGCGGCTTTCCGGGTTTCCTCCGGGGCGGAGACCGGGGGCCGCCCGGTTTCGCAAAAAAGTGCTTGACAAACGGGGGAAGGCATGGTATCATGCTACCACCTATGAAAAGGGCTTATTTTTTGCGCCTGTATCACGGTTATACCCGCGCAAACCCTGGACCCGCTTCGGGACATAGGGAGGCAGTAGATGCCGAGCCAGCCGTATTCTTTTTTTGTGCCTACGACTTACTGACAAGTTTTGGTCAAGATAGATTCGCCGGGATCGGGATCGCCTGTGGACAGGCTCTTCGCCGAGACCCGGCGAGTTGCTTTTCCCGGGGCCGAACAACGATAAGGAGGTGCCGCGACATGGCAAAAGCCGGCGCACGGGTGAAGATCACCCTCAGATGCAACGAATGCAAGCAGCGCAACTACAACACGATGAAGAACAAGAAGAACACCCCTGACCGCTTAGAGATGAACAAGTACTGCCCCTTCTGCAGAAAGCATACCGTTCACAGCGAGACTAAGTGATATGGGCCACACTCCTAGTATGAAAGAAGGGTGGAACTGAATGTCTGAAAAGGAAAACCTGAATCAGGAGACGGCCGAAGAGATCGTCGAGACCGCCGCTGAAGAGGGCAAGACCCAGCCCGCCAAGGAGCCCAAGGCCAAGAAGGACAAAAAGGACAAGAAGGTCAAGACCGACAAGAAGCCCGGCATCGGCAAGCGCCTGGGCCGCTTCTTCCGGGAGCTGAAGGCCGAGCTGAAGAAGGTCTCCTGGCCCTCCAGAGCCGAGACCCTCAAGAAGACCGGCATCGTGATCCTGTGCGTCCTGATCGTGGGCGTCATCGTCTGGATCTTCGACGGGATCGCCAACGGCCTGGTCAACGCCCTGCTCTCCATCTTCGGTCACTGAAACCCGGGTGAACGCACATGGCTGAAGAAGCAAGATGGTACGTGGCGCATACCTATTCCGGGTATGAGAACACCGTAAAGGCCACCATTGAAAAGGCCGTGGAAAACCGCAACATGGGCGACCTCATCCTGGCGGTGAACATCCCCATGGAGACCGTTACCGAGGTCACCGACTCCGGTACCAAGACCGTGGAACGGAAGGTCTTCCCCGGATACGTCCTGGTCAAGATGATCATGACCGACGAGACCTGGCACCTGGTCCGGAACGTCCGGGGCGTCACAGGCTTCGTGGGCTCCGGCAACAAGGCCATTCCCCTCACCGAGGAGGAGATCGCTTCCCTGGGTGTGGAGAAGAAGGAGGTTTTGGTGGACTACGAGGTCGGCCAAAGCGTCCGCATCACCGACGGCGCGCTGGAATCCTTCCTGGGCACCGTCGAGGAGATCGACACCGAGCGGCAGAAGGTCCGCGTGGTGGTGTCCATGTTCGGCCGGGAGACCCCCGTGGAACTGGACCTGGACCAGATCGAGTCCATCTGATTCAACTACATCGACCCCCGGGAGAGTCTTCCGGGGCGTGGGAGGAGCGGCCGCCGCTCCGTCCAACCACATTTACAAAATGGAGGTGCTCTAAGTGGCACAGAAAGTTACTGGTTATATCAAATTACAGATCCCTGCCGGCAAGGCAACGCCGGCTCCCCCTGTCGGCCCTGCTCTGGGTCAGCACGGTATCAACATTTCCGCCTTCACCAAGGAGTTCAATGAGCGCACCAAGAACGACGCCGGCCTGATCATCCCCGTGGTCATCACCGTGTACGCCGACCGCTCCTTCTCCTTCATCACCAAGACGCCTCCCGCGGCTGTTCTCATCAAGAAGGCCTGCAACCTGGAGAAGGCCTCCGGTGTGCCCAACAAGGAAAAGGTGGCCACCATCAGCAAGGAAGACGTCCGCAAGATCGCGGAGACCAAGATGCGCGACCTGAACGCCGCCAGCATCGAGGCCGCCATGAGCATGATCGCCGGCACTGCCCGCTCCATGGGCATCCTGGTCGGCGAGTGAGGCAGGAGGGTATAAGCTATGTTTAGAGGAAAGAAATATCAGGACAGCGCAAAGCAGATCGACAGAGCCACGCTCTATGACACCGCCGACGCCATGGATCTGCTGGTGAAGACCGCTCCCGCCAAGTTCGACGAGACCGTAGAGCTCCATGTCAAGCTGGGCGTCGACTCCCGCCACGCCGACCAGCAGGTCCGCGGCGCCATCGTCCTGCCCCACGGCACCGGCAAGGTGCCCCGCGTGCTGGTCTTCGCCAAGGGCGACAAGGCCGACGCCGCCAAGGCAGCCGGCGCCGACTATGTGGGCGAGGCCGATCTGGCCCAGAAGATCCAGCAGGAGAACTGGTTCGAGTTCGACGTGGTCATCGCTTCCCCCGACATGATGAGCGTCGTGGGCCGTCTGGGTAAGGTCCTGGGCCCCAAGGGCCTGATGCCCTCCCCCAAGGCCGGCACCGTCACTCCCAACGTGGAGAACGCCGTCAAGGAAGCCAAGGCCGGTAAGGTCGAGTACCGTCTGGACAAGACCAACATCATCCACTGCCCCATCGGCAAGATCTCCTTCGGCCCCGAGAAGCTGGGCGAGAACTTCAACACCCTCATGGGTGCCATCCTGAAGGCCAAGCCCGCCGCCGCCAAGGGCACCTATATCAAGAGCTGCACCGTGGCCTCCACCATGGGCCCCGGCATCAAGGTCAACGCCGCCAAGCTCTCCTGATTTGCCCCGGCACGCAAAAATTTGATACCAAATCCCGGGAAAGGGCTTGACAGTCCTTTCCCGGGATGGTAGAATACCACTCGCGTTCCAAAGACAGCAGGTAAAAAGGTAAATCCTGCCGAGGATGCAGTTCGTATTTCTTACGATTGCTCTCTGTCCTTGTGTCTTTGCGCACAAGGGCTTTTTCTTTGGTTCACTTACCAAATTTCAGGAGGTGAAACAACCGAATGCCGAATGCAAAGATCCTCAGCGAGAAGCAGGCCATCGTCGCGGAGCTGACCGAGAAGTTCAAGAACGCCGCCGGCGGCGTCATCGTGGACTACAAGGGCGTCACCGTGGCCGAGGACACCGAGCTGCGCGCCAAGATGCGCGAGGCCGGCGTGGACTACTTCGTCGCGAAGAACACCCTGCTCCGCCTGGCCGTGGACAACGCCGAGCTGAACGAGCTCCACGACGTGCTCAAGGGCACCACATCCGTGGCCGTCTGCGAGGGCGACCCCGTGGCCGCCGCCAAGGTCGTGGCTGAGTTCTCCAAGAAGGTCGCTGCCCAGCAGAAGTTCATCATCAAGGGCGGCTTCGTGGACGGAAAGGTCATTTCCGTCGAAGAGGTCAAGGCTCTGGCCGACCTGCCCAGCAAGGAAGTCCTGGTGGCTACCGTTCTGGGTACCCTTATCGCCCCCGTCAGAGGGCTGGCTACCGTTCTGGACGCCAACATCTCCGGCCTGGCCCGCGTCATCAACGCCATCGCCGAGCAAAAAGGGGCGTAATCGCTCCGCCGCGTAGGGCTTTCACCCTGCATCTTATCTGAAAAACATTTTTATCTATACTATTGGAGGTATATTACAATGGCTAGCGAGAAGATCACTGCTATGATCGAAGAGATCAAGACCCTGACCGTGCTGGAGCTGTCCGAGCTGGTCCACGCCCTGGAAGACGAGTTCGGCGTTTCCGCCGCCGCTCCTGTCGCTGTTGCTGCCGGCCCCGCCGCTGCTGCTGAGCCCGTGGAAGAGAAGACCGAGTTCGACGTCGTTCTGACCGACTTCGGCGCTGAGAAGATCAAGGTCATCAAGGCTGTCCGCGAGATCACCGGTCTGGGCCTGGCTGACGCCAAGGGTCTGGTCGAGTCCGCCCCCAACGCCGTCATCAAGGAAGCCGCTTCCAAGGACGACGCCGAGGAGCTGAAGAAGAAGCTGGAAGAGGTCGGCGCCAAGGTCGAGCTGAAGTAATCCAACTTCAACATTTGCTTATAAAAAATCCCGCTGTCTGAATTCGGACAGCGGGATTTTTTTGCGTTTGCCGGTTGGCAAGAAACATGAGCCATTGTTTTCCGGCCATGGACGATGGCCAGATCCGCATTACGAGGCGGCGCTGCCGGTGTAGAGCTGGTAGTACCGTCCCTTCTTCTCCAGCAGCTCCTCGTGGGTCCCCCGCTCGATGATGCGGCCCTGCTCCAGGATCATGATGCAGTCGCTGTTGCGCACCGTGGAGAGCCGGTGGGCGATGACGAAGGTGGTCCGGCCGTACATCAGGGCGTCCATCCCCTCCTGGACCAGCTTTTCCGTCCGGGTGTCGATGGAGCTGGTGGCCTCGTCCAGGATAAGCACCGGCGGATCGGCGATGGCCGCCCGGGCGATGGCCAGCAACTGCCGCTGACCCTGGCTCAGGTTGGCCCCGTCCCCGGTGAGCATGGTGTCGTAGCCCTGGGGGAGGCGGGAGATGAAGCCGTGGGCGTTGGCCAGCATGGCGGCGGCCTCCACCTCGCCGTCGGTGGCATCCAGCTTGCCGTAGCGGATGTTCTCCCGGACGGTGCCGGTAAAGAGGTGGGTGTCCTGGAGGACGATGCCCAGGGACCGGCGCAGGTCGTCCTTTTTGATCTTCTTCACGTCGATGCCGTCGTAGGTGATGGTCCCCTCCTGGATGTCGTAAAACCGGTTGATGAGGTTGGTGATGGTGGTCTTCCCCGCGCCGGTGGAGCCCACGAAGGCGATCTTCTGGCCGGGCTTGGCGAAGAGGTTGACGTCGTGGAGGACCATCTTCTCGTCGGTGTAGCCGAAGTCCACGTCCCGGAAACGGACGTCGCCGGCCAGCCTGCGGTACTCCACCCGGCCGTCCTTGTGGACGTATTTCCAGGCCCACACGTTGGTGCGCTGGTCGGTCTCGGTGATCTCGTCCCCCTCCCCCACCTTGGCGTTGACCAGGGTGACGGAGCCGTCGTCGGTCTCGGGGGTCTCGTCCAGGAGCTTGAAGATCCGGTCCGCGCCGGCCAGGCCCATGACGATGGCGTTGAACTGCATGGTGATCATGGAGATGGGCATGTTGAAGCTGCGGTTGAAGGTCAGGAAGCTGGCCAGCCCGCCCAGGGTCAGCCCGCCCACGCCGCTCAGGGCCAGGGCCCCGCCCACCACGGCGCAGAGGACGTAGCTGACGGTGCCCATCTGTCCGGAAATGGGGCCGATGACGCTGGCGTAGGTGTTGGCCCGGTCGGCGCTGCGGTAGAGGTTCTCGTTCCGGCGGGTGAATTCCTCCAGGTTCTCCTGCTCATGGCAGAAGACCTTGACCACCTTCTGTCCCTCCACCATCTCCTCGATGAAGCCGTTGATGCTGCCCAGGTCCCGCTGCTGGGCCACGAAGTACCGGCCGGAGACCCCGGCCAGCTTCCCGGTGGAGAAGAGCATCAGGGCCACCATGGCCAGGGTGAGCCCCGTCAGCGGGATGCTCAGCAGGAGCATGGAGACCAGGACGCTGACGATGGTGATGGAGCTGTTGAGGAGCTGGGGAATGCTCATGGAGATCATCTGCCGCAGGGTGTCCACGTCGTTGGTGTAGACCGACATGATGTCGCCGTGGGCGTGGGTGTCGAAGTAGCGGATGGGCAAAGACTCCATGTGGTTGAAGATCTTCATCCGCAGCTCCTTCAGGCTCCCCTGGGTGACGTAGATCATCAGACGGGCCTGGACAAAGCTGGCGACCACGCCCAGGGAATAGAACATGGCCACCCGGAGGATGGCGTTCTTCAGGCCGGTGTAGTCCGCCGTGCCCCCGGCCTTCACCGTTTTCACCAGGGGGACGATATACGCGTCGATCAGGGTCCGGGTGAAGAGGGTCCCCTGGACCATGGCCAGGACGCTGACCACGATGGCCACCGCCACGATGATGAGGTGGAGCCAGTATTTCCGTCCCACGAACCCCATCACCCGGCCGAAGGTGCGGAAGGGGTGGTCCAGCTTGGGCCTCGGTCTTCCCCGGGCCCCTCTGGGGCCGCTGTTGACCTCTCTGGGCTTCTGTTCTGCCATCAGTCCTCACCTCCCTCGTCGAAGTCGGCGTTGCCGCCGGTCTGGGACTCGTACACGTCCCGGTAGATCTCGTTGGTCTTCATCAGCTCCGCGTGGGTGCCGAAGCCGCTGATCCGGCCGTCGTCCAGCACCAGGATGCGGTCGGCGTGCTCCACGGAGGACACCCGCTGGGCGATGATGAATTTGGTGGTGTCGGGGATCTCCTCGGCAAAGGCCCGCCGGATCTTGGCGTCGGTGGCCGTGTCCACCGCCGAGGTGGAGTCGTCCAGGATGAGGACCTTGGGCTTTTTCAGCAGGGCCCGAGCGATGCACAGACGCTGCTTCTGGCCGCCGGAGACGTTGGTCCCCCCCTGCTCGATGCGGGTCTCGTAGCCGTCTGGCATCTTCTCGATGAACTCATCGGCGCAGGCCAGGCGGCAGGCCCGCCGGCAGTCCTCCAGGGTGGCGTCGGCGTCCCCCCAGCGGAGGTTGTCCAGGATGGTCCCGGAGAAGAGGACGTTTTTCTGTAGGACCACGGAGACCTGGTTCCGCAGGGCCTCCATGTCATACTCCCGCACGTCCCGGCCCCCCACCAGGACCTGCCCGGCGGTGACGTCGTACAGGCGGCTGATGAGGCTCACCAGGCTGGATTTGGCGCTGCCGGTGCCCCCCAGGACCCCGATGGTCTCCCCGGAGGACACGGAGAAGTCGATGTCCTTCAGCACCGGCTGGGCCGCGTCCTTCCGGTAGGAGAAGTCCACATGGCGGAAGGTCACGGAGCCGTCGGCCACGTCGAGAACGGGGTCGGCGGGGTTGGTCAGGTCGGCCTTCTCCTCCAGGACCTGGGCGATCCGCTCGGCGCTGGCGGAGCTCATGGACAGCATGACAAAGAGCATGGAGACGATCATGAGGCTCATGAGGATGTTCATGCAGTAGGTCAGAAGGCTCATGAGCTCGCCGGTGGTGAGGCTCCCCCCCACGATCATCTTCGCGCCCAGCCAGCTAATGAGAAGGATACAGCTATATACCGTGGCGTTCATCACAGGGCCGTTCCAGGAGATAATCTTCTCCGCCGACAGGAACATCCGGTAGATGTTCTCGCAGGCGGTCTGGAACTTGCTCTTCTCATAGGGCTCCCGGACGTAGGCCTTGACCACCCGGATGGCGGAGACATTCTCCTGGACGCTGGCGTTCAGGTCGTCGTACTTCTGGAACACCGTCCGGAAATACTTCATGGCCCGGGACATGATGAGGAAGAGGATGCAGGCCAGGATGAGCACCGCCACCAGATAGATGCTGGCAAGCCGGGGGCTGATGATAAAGGCCATGATCATGGCCACCACCAGGGAGGACGGGGCCCGGACGAACATCCGCAGGAGCATCATGTAGGCGTTCTGGACGTTGGTCACGTCGGTGGTCAGCCGGGTGATGAGGCCGGCGGTGCTGAACTTGTCGATGTTGGAGAAGGAGAAGGTCTGGATGTTCTCATACATGGACTGGCGGAGGTTCCGGGCCAGGCCCGCCGAGGCCCTCGCCCCGAACTTGGCCCCCAGGATCCCCGCCGCCAGGCCGATGACCGCCATGACCAGCATGAGGGCTCCCACCTTCTCAATGTGGGAGAGGTCCCCGGCCTCCACGCCCTTGTCGATGATGGAGGCCATGAGCAGGGGGATGACCATCTCCATGGCCACCTCCAGGAGCATCATCAGGGGCGTGAGAACAGACGGGACCTTAAACTCCTTGATCTGGGACGCAATGATCTTCAGCGCAGGCATGGTCTCCCTCCTTTCCCATGAGATTGTTTTCCATGATGGCGCAGATGGCGAAAAAGTCCGCCTTCTGCTCCGGGGTCAACCCCTGGACCGCCAGCTCCTCCGTCTGGCGGATGGCGGCCATGGAGTGCTCAAAGGAGGCCACGCCCTTGTCCGTCAGGGTCAGCCGTTTCAGGCGGGCGTCGCTCTCCACACTCTCCCGGGCGATGTAGCCCCGCTTTTCCATGAGCTTCACCAGGCTGGTCACCGAGGAGCGGGTGATGTGAAGCTCCTCCTCAATGTCCCGCTGGTAGATGGGCCGCTCCCGGTTCCGATAGAGGAAGCCGATGAGATGGCCGTGGACCATGGACAGGTCCTCCTCCCCCATCTCCCGGGCGATTTTCAGGTGCCGCCGGGTGAAGGCGTGGGTGAGAAACCGCAGGTGCGCCCCCACATAGTCGGGCGGGCGGCGGCAAAAGGGCTCCATGGCGTCCCCTCCTTTCAACTTGATTTTGCAAAATAAGTTTGGTTTCAAACTGTTCGGCTTGATACAGTCTACGCTCCCCCATCGCAAATGTCAAGCAAAACTTGCGGCAGGCAAAAAATGCCCGGGACCGTGCGAAGACGGTCCCGGGCGAGGGAGAGAGGGTCACTTGAGATAGGTGCTGTAGAACTCGGCCAGCTTGTCGAAGGGGATCACGTCCATCCGGTCATACAGGTCCGTGTGGACCGCGCCGGGGATGATCAGAAGCTCCTTGTTGTCCCCGGTGAGCTTGTGGAAGGCATCCTCCCCGAAGTACCGGGAGTGGGCCTTCTCGCCGTGGATCACCAGGACGGCGGAGCGGATCTCATGGGCGTAGGCCAGCAGGGGCTGGTTCAGGAAGGACATGGTGCCGGTGACGTTCCAGCCCTCGTTGGAGTTGAGGGACCTGGGGTGGTAGCCTCTGGGGGTCTTGTAGTAGTCGTGGTAGTCCTTGACAAAGAAGGGGGCGTCCTCGGGGACCGGGTCCACCACGCCGCCGCCCCGGGGATAGGTCCCGGACCGGTAGTCCTCGGTGCGCTGGGCGGCGTAGGTCTTCCGCATCTGGTACCGGTCCTCCTCGGAGTCCTGGGCGTCGAAGTAGCCCTTGGCCGCCACCCGGCTCATGTCGTACATGGTGGAGGCCACGGTGGCCTTGATCCGGGTGTCCAGGGCGGCGGCGTTGATGGCCATGCCGCCCCAGCCGCAGACCCCCAGGATGCCGATGCGGTCCGGGTCCACGTCCTCCCGGACGGAGAGGTAGTCCACCGCCGCCAGGAAGTCCTCGGTGTTGATGTCCGGGGAGGCCACATACCGGGGCTGGCCGCCGCTCTCGCCGGTGAAGGAGGGGTCGAAGGCCAGGGTCAGGAAGCCCCGCTCCGCCAGAGTCTGGGCATAGAGGCCGGAGGACTGCTCCTTCACCGCGCCGAAGGGGCCGCAGACGGCGATGGCGGGCAGCTTCCCTTCTCCGCCCTTGGGCACATACAGGTCTGCCGCCAGGGTGATGCCGTAGCGGTTGTGGAAGGTGACCTTGCTGTGGCTTACCTTGTCACTTTGAGGAAAGACCTTGTCCCATTCCTCTGTCAGGATCAATTTCTCGTTTTCCATGGTGTCCGCCTTTCTTCCCACGCCGGTTGACAAGACCGGACCATGGGATTAAACTGTTTTCTAATACTATTCCCAAATTAAAAACTTTAATTTGGGAATCCGCGTGCTGCGCACGCGTATGCCGCGCAAGCGCGTCATACCGTCTCATGCAGTCTCAAACGCGCCTTCGGCGCTATAAAAAGCTTTTCAAGCTTTTTAATTGAGACTAAGTATAAGATAGCGTAACAGTTAAAGTGAACTTTAAGTCAAGTGTTTTTTTGAGGTGATCCCATGCTGTATTCCATTGGCGAGATGGCAAAGCTCCTGAGCCTCCCCGCGTCCACCCTCCGCTATTACGACCAGGAGGGCCTGCTGCCCGGCCTGACCCGCTCCCCCGGCGGCACGCGGATGTTCACCGAAACGGACTACAAGGCCCTGATGGTCATTGACTGCCTCAAGCAGTCGGGGCTGTCCATCAAGGAGATCAAGGCCTTCATGGAGCTGGCCGCCGGCGGCGACGAGACCATCGGGGACCGGCTGGCCCTGTTCCGGGGGCGAAAGGCTGCCCTGGAGGCCCAGATCGAGGAACTGCAGGAGACCCTGGCCCTGCTGTCGTACAAGTGCTGGTACTATGAGACCGCCCAGGCCGCCGGAACGGAGGACGCCGTCCAGAACCTCCCCCCGGACCAGGTCCCCGAGGCCCACCGGGCGGCCATGGCCCGGCTGGAGGTCCGCCGGCTGGCAGAGGAAGAGGCAGGCAAATGAACGATGCCCCCACCGGAGCGAACACCGGTGGGGGCGATTTTTGTTTGCGAGGATCAGGCCGGGTCGTCCTGGAACTCGGTCATCTCTCCCCAGAACCGTTTGGGCAGGTGGGTCATCCGGCACTTGGGGTTGTACCGCTCCCGGATGGCGATGGTCTCATAGAACCGCCGCCACAGGGCCCGGCATTCCAGCTCGGCCTGGTCGGGCCGGTCCAGGTCCAGGGTCTCCACCGGGCGGATCTTCCACTTGCGGTCGGCGTAGAACAGGCCCTCCCGGTGGACCTTGTCATGGAGGAGAAAGGCCTCCTCGGGCATCCGCTGGCAGAAGTGGGGGCGCAGGAGGGGAAGGACCCGGTTTTTCGGCTCGATCTGCCCCACCAGCACCCCGCCGTAGTCCGAGAACCGGACAAAGCCCTTGTAATGCTCCGCCTCCCGGGTCAGGTACCGGATGGCCCGGGTGAGGATGAGGATGCGGTCATCGGTGGGGTCCTGGGGCAGGGCGTGGGTGAGACCCAGGTGGACCACGTCGTAGATGTGCCGCTCCCTCTGGGGCAGGCAGGTCAGGAAGCTGTAGGTGATCATCCGCCGGAAGGACTCGGACACCACCTCCTCCAGGGCGGCATAGACCGCCTTGGCCAGGGCCCGGTCCGTTTGGATCGGGCGGAGGGGGTAGAGGCTGATCTGCTCCGCCCCGGGCGGGAGAAAGTAAAAGGGATACTCCCTGCACCGGAAGCTCTCCCCCACGCAGGTGAGAAAGCCGGCGAAGGAGCCGTCATAGGAAAAGGCGCACTGGGGCCAGGTAGACACGGAAAGCACCTCCTCAGGAAGAAAATAGGGACATCTGTTCGTATTGGGGCGCGATGGCGGGGGCCTCCAGGGCAGTCAGAGCCCGAAGGATCCCCTCAGGGCGGGTCCGCAGGCCGGGGGTCATCCGCCCGCCGCAGGTGACGAAATACTGGGCCCGCTTCAGGACGATCCCCAGCTTTTTCAGGCTGTCGTAGTCCAGGGACCGCCACCGCCGGGCGGCCAGGATCCGCCGGGCTCCTATGGGGCCGATGCCCGGGACCCGGAGAAGGGTGCGGTAGTCGGCGGTGTTCACCTCCACGGGGAATTCCTCCAGGTGGTTCATGGCCCAGTTGCACTTGGGGTCCAGGCGAAGGTCCAGGTTGGGGCGGTCCGGGGTGAGAAGCTCGTCGGCCCGGAAGTGGTAGAACCGCAGCAGCCAGTCCGACTGGTACAGCCGGTGCTCCCGCAGCAGGGGCGGCTTGAAGTCCAGGGGGGAGGGCAGCAGGGGGCTCTCCGCCACGGGGACGTAGGCGGAGAAAAAGACCCGCTTGAGCCCGTATGTCCGGTACATCTCCTCGGAGAGCTTGAGAATGTGGCGGTCGGTCTCGTCGGAGGCCCCCACGATCATCTGGGTGGACTGCCCCGCCGGGGCAAAGGAGGGCGTGTGGCGGTATTTCACCTTGTCCGCCTTGTAGGCCAGGATGCCGTCCCGGATCTGCTCCATGGGCCGGAAGATGTCGTCCCGGGCCTTGTCCGGAGCCAGCAGGGCCAGGCTCCGGGAGGAGGGCAGCTCGATGTTCACCGAAAGCCGGTCCGCCAGCCGGCCCAGCCGCTGGGTCAGCGCCGGGTCCGCCCCGGGGATGGCCTTGGCGTGGATGTAGCCGGAGAAGCCGTACTCCTCCCGGAGGATGGCCAGGGCGTCGGCCATCCGCTCCGTGGTGTAGTCCGGGTCCCGCACCACCGAGGAGCTGAGGAAAAGGCCCTCGATGTAGTTGCGCCGGTAGAAGTCCATGGTCAGGTCCGCCAGCTCCCGGGGAGTGAACATGGCCCGGGGCAGGTCGTTGGAGGACCGGTTGACGCAGTACCGGCAGTCGTAGCAGCACACATTGGTCATCAGGACCTTCAGCAGACTGATGCACCGCCCGTCGGCGGCGAAGGAGTGACAGCACCCCGCCGGCATGGTCTTCCCCAGCCTGCCCCCGGACCGGTCCCCGCCGCTGGAGGTGCAGGCCACGTCGTACTTGGCGGCGTCGGTGAGGATCTCCAGCTTTTTCGCGATGGTCATGGCCCTCTCCCCTCTTCTCTCATTCGAACATTTGTTCTGTTTATAGGATACAAAAAATCCCCGCCGGATGCAAGGGCGGGGCGGACAAAAAGACCGCCGAAGAGGGAGGCTCTTCGGCGGTCCTGTCCTGCTTTTGGTACGCGTTTGGAAATCACTCCTTGGGGAAGCCCTCGGGGATCTCATGCTTGACGCAGCGGCGGCCCTCCTTGGACCAGATGTTCCCCAGGCACTTGGTGCAGCCGATGCAGGGGGACTCCTCCCCGGCCTCCAGGTGCTTGATGAAATCGGGCTGGCAGATGAAGGGGCGGGAGGCGGAGACGAAGTCGATGCCGGCGGAGAGGACCTCGTCGATGCCCTCCAAGGTCCGCACGCCGCCCACCAGGATCAGGGGAAGGCCCACGGCGGCCCGGATGGCCTTGGACCGCTCCAGGTAGAAGGTGGGAACCTTCTTCTTGCCCTGGCCCAGCCAGTTGTAGCCGGAGAGCTCGATGGCGTCGGCCCCCAGGGCCTCGATCTGCCGGCAGTAATACAGGATGTCCTCGGCGTACTGGCCGTCGGCCTCACCGGCGCAGTTGGTGTTGATCTTCACCAGCACGGGGTAGTCCTTGCCCACGGCCTCCCGGATGGCGGCCAGGCAGCGGCCGGGGAAGCGGAACCGGTTCTCGGCGGAGCCGCCGAATTCATCCTCCCGGTGGTTGGAGTTGGGGTCCAGGAACTGGCTGAGGAGATACCCGTGGGCACAGTGGAGCTGCACCCCGTCAAAGCCCATCTCCTTGGCGGCCTTGGCGGCGTCCACAAAGTCGGCGGCGATCTTGTCCATATCGGCAGCGGTGATCTCCGTGGTGGTCATCTCGTTTGGGGCGGTCATCCCGCCGGAGGGGGCCAGGAGCTTGCCGCCCTCCACCCGCTTCTCAGGCATGAAGACGTTCATCCCGGCGTGCATGAGCTGGAGGATCAGCCGGCCGCCGGCGGCGTGGACCGCCTCCAGGACCTCCTTCTGGCTGGCCCGCTGCTCGGGGGTGGCGAAGCCCACCTGGATGCCGGTGGACCGGGCCTCGGGGGAGATGTAGCTGTAGGCGGTGATGATGGCGCCCACGCCGCTTTCCGCGATCTCCCGGTACAGGGCGACCTGCTTTTCGTCGCAGGTGCCGTCCCGGTGCCCGAAGGGGTCCTGGGTGGCGGAGCGGATGAGGCGGTTGGGCAGGGTGAGAGAGCCGATCTGACCGGCGGTGAACAGTTTGGAAGCCATAGGGGTCGTTCTCCTTTTTTTGAATCGTCGGGTATCTTGGCATTTGATACGATTCCCAAATGAAAAGCTTTCATTTGGGAATCCGCGTGCTGCGCACGCTCATGCCGCGCAAGCGCATCATGCCGTCTCATGCAGTCTCAAACGCGCCTTCGGCGCTAGAAAAAGCTTTTCAAGCTTTTTCATTGAGACTAGGCCTTGTTTGAAAAATAGGCAGTATGACCAATGGCGAGGGATATTTTCGCCAGATGAAGCAAAATTTTCGCAGGAATCCTATATGGAT
>CACZKM010000040.1 GCA_902781745.1 Oscillospiraceae bacterium | reverse complement strand
GAATCAAGGTTGCTTCGCTTTGGATTTGATCGAACAGTCCCCCGGACTGTTCGACCCGCCCGGGAGGGCGCCCGTCCGGCGAGGACACCCGCAGGGCGTCGCCCTGACGAACTACATCACTGTAGAACCACAGACGGTAAGATCAGCCCTCACCCACTCACCCGGGAGACCTGGTAAACCCCCGAGATCTGATTGAGCTTGTTCATAAGACTGGTGACCTCCCCCTGGGCCTTCACCTCCACCACCAGATTGATCTTGGCATATCCATCCGGCAGGGAATTGGCGTTAAAGGACAGGGTATTGATCTTGGCCCCGGCCAGCACCGTGGCCGCGTCCACCGCCAGGCCGTTGCGGTCCTTGGCAATGAGCTCGATGGCGGTCTTGTAGGTGTTCAGGCTGCCCGCGTCCCAGCTCACGTCGATCCACCGGGCCCGCTCCTCCGGCCGGGACCGGCCGTTTCGTGCGTTGGGACAGTCCGCCCGGTGGACGGAGACCCCGTATCCCCGGGTGATGAAGCCCACGATCTCGTCCCCGGGCACCGGGGTGCAGCACTTGGCGAACTTCACCATGCACTCGGTCATCCCCGAGACGATGACCCCGGAGGTGGAGTGCTTCATGTTGCCGCTCTTGGCCACGCCGGCGTCCACCGTGGGGTACTGGGCCGCCTTCTCCGCCTCCTGGGCGGCCCGCTCGGCAGCCAGCCGCTCGGCCTGCTGGCGGTCCTGGTGGACCACCTCTTCTCTGGCCCGGTTGGCGCACTTCTGGGCGGAGGCCCCGCCGTAGCCGATGGCGGCGTACATCTCCTCCAGGGAGCTGAACTTGACCTTTTCCAGGACATGGGGGAGCATATGCTCCTGGGTGAGCATGGCGATGGTGATCCCCAGCCGCTTGAGCTCGCCCTCGAACATGGCCCGGCCGGTGGCTACGTTCTCCTCCCGCTTCTCCCGCTTGAACCACTGGCGGATCTTGGTCCGGGCCTGGTTGCTCTTGGCCAGCTTCATCCAGTCCCGGCTGGGGCCCTTGGCGTTCTTGGAGGTGATGACCTCTACGATCTCGCCGGATTTGAGCTGGTAGTCAAAGCCCACGATGCGGCCGTTGACCTTGGCCCCGGTCATGGCGTTGCCCACCCCGGAGTGGATGGCGTAGGCAAAGTCGATGGGGGTGGCCCCGGCGGGGAGGTTGATCACGTCCCCGTTGGGGGTGAAGACGAAGACCTCGTCGGCGAAGAGGTCCACCTTCAGGTTGCGGATATATTCCTCGGCCTCGGTGTCCTGCTGGTTTTCCAGCAGGCGGCGGACCCAGGCGAAGGTCTCCTCGGTGCCCAGATTCTTGTTGGACAGGCCCTGCTTGTACTTCCAGTGGGCCGCCACGCCGTACTCGGCCATGTGGTGCATATCCCAGGTCCGGATCTGGACCTCGAAGGGGGTGCCCCCGGGGCCGATGACCGTGGTGTGGATGGACTGGTACATATTGGGCTTGGGGGTGGCGATATAATCCTTGAACCGGCCCAGCACCACCTTATACATATCGTGGATGAGGCCCAGCACGTTGTAGCAGGTGGGGATGTCGTCCACAATGACCCGGAAGGCGTAGAGGTCGAAGATCTCCCCCATGTTCTTGTTCTGGGCGAACATCTTCCGGTAAATGGAGTAGACGTGCTTCACCCGGCCGTAGACCGTGCCCCGGATGCCCTCCTTCTCCAGGCGGGCGGTGATCTGCTCCTGGATGCTGTCCATGAAGGCGGCGTGAGCCTGGGCCTGGGCCTGGAGCTCGTCGTCGATCTCCTTGTAGGCGATGGGGTCCAGGAACTTCAGGGACTGGTCCTCCATCTCCCACTTCATCCGCTGCATCCCCAGCCGGTGGGCGATGGGGGCGTAGATCTCCAGGGTCTCCAGGGCCTTCTCCCGCTGCTTCTTCTCCGACTGGAACTCCATGGTCCGGATGTTGTGGACCCGGTCGCAGATCTTGATGAGGATCACCCGGATGTCCTTGGCCATGGCCATGAGCATCTTCCGCAGGTTCTCCATCTGCTTCTCCTCGGTGGAGGAGAACTTCACCCGGGTCAGCTTGGTGACCCCCTCCACCAGGTCGGCCACGGTGGCGCCGAACCGGTGGGCCACCTCCTCGTGGGTGGCCTCGGTGTCCTCGATGGTGTCGTGGAGGAGGGCGGCCATCACGGAATCCGCGTCCAGCCCCAGCTCGGCCACCAGATAGGCCACCTCCAGGGGGTGGGTGATATAGGGGGAGCCGTCCTTCCGGAGCTGGCCCTCGTGATAGGCCCGCCCGTATCGGAAGGCCTCCCGGACCCGGGCCCGCTCCTCGTCGGTGAAGGCGGTCAGCTTCTCCTCCAGCTCCCGGAACCGCTGGTCCACCCTGGCGTTCATCTCCTCCATGGTGGGGGCGGTGTCCTGTCTCTCATCCCTGCGCGCTTCCATTCCGACGCCTCCTCTCTGTTCGGTCTGTGTCCTATGATCTCGTCATGCCCGGGCCTCTCGAGCCCCTCGGGCAATGGCGCTGAGCTTCTGCATGATGGGGGCCTGGTCCAGGGCGGCCTTGCCCTTCCCCCTGGTCTTTTCCAGCACGATGCGGAGGCTGTCTCCCGGCAGCCGCTCCACCCGGAGAAGCCCCAGCTCCTCCAGGGCGTCCAGGCAGACCAGGGTGCGGAGGACGGACTCCGTCCCCTCCCCGCCCCGGGCCAGACGCCGGGCCAGACGGACCGGGGTCTCGGTGACCCGGCCCTGCCGGCTGGCCACATAGCGCCAGAGATCGGCGAAGTCGTCCCGGTCCGGGCGCATCTCCCCGGCCTCCTCGGGGGTGAGGGCCTCCCCCGCCCGGAACCGGCGGTAGAGGTCCCGCTCGGCCTCGCACCGGGCCGACCAGGCCGGCCGCAGGTCCACCAGGTGGAGCTGGACCGTCCGGGAGCCCCGGTATTCGTTGATCTGGGGGTAGAAGGCCACGTCGGCCCGGTCCCCCACCATAAGGCCCGACTGGCCCCGGGTGACGGAGAAGAAGATCATATCCACCGTCCGCCCGTCCCGGCTGGCCCGCATCTTCAGATGCCGGCCGCCGCCCACGTCGGACATACAGGTCACCGTCACCCCGGACAGGGAGAACACCGGCTTGGGGTTCCCCGCCCCGTAGGGCTCCAGCATGGACAGGGCCTCCACCTCCTCCACGGTGAGAAGGGCGGTGCTCTCGATCTCCCCGTCGATCTGCAGGGTGGAGACCATCTCCTCCCCGCCGGTGTTTTCCCGGACCACGGCTTCCATCCGGGTCCGGAAGGCGTCGATGTTCTCCTCCCGGATGGAGAAGCCCGCCGCCAGGGCGTGGCCGCCGTAGCCCTCCAGGAGGTCGCCGCACTGCTCCAGGGCGCAGAAGAGGTTGAACCCCCCGTAGGACCGGCAGGAGCCCTTGCCCTTTCCGTCGGCCTGGAGGCAGATCATGAACACCGGGCAGGCGAACTGCTCGGCCAGCCGGGAGGCCACGATGCCCACCACCCCCTGGTGCCAGGTCTTGTCCGCCAGCACCAGGCAGTCGTATTGCCTGTCCGGGTCCAGCCGGCCCAGGCACTGGTTGAAGATGTCCAGCTCCACCGCCTGGCGGGTGCGGTTGAGGTCGCAGAGCTCCTTGGCCAGCAGCTCCGCCTTGGCGGGGTCCTCGGTGAGGATGAGGTCCGCGGCGGTCTTGGCCTGGCCCATGCGCCCCGCGGCGTTGATCCGGGGGGAGAGGCAGTAGCCCACGGTGGTGGAGTTGATGTCCCGGTTCAGGGTCCCCGCCTCGGCCATGAGGGCGTAGAGCCCCCGGCGATGGGTCTTTTTCAGGTTGCCCAGGCCCACCCGGACGATGGCGCGGTTCTCCCCCAGCAGGGTCATCACGTCGGCCACGGTGCCCACGGCGGCCAGGTCGGCGTACTCCCGGAAGAGCTCGTCCGCCCTGTCCCCGCCCAGGGCCATCACCAGCTTCAGGGCCACCCCCACGCCGGCCAGGTCCTTGAAGGGATAGGGGCAGTCCTTCCGGTGGGGGTCCACCACCGCCACGGCCTGGGGCAGGCTCTCCTTGCACTCGTGGTGGTCGGTGATGACCATGTCCACCCCCAGGGAGGACGCGTAAGCGGTCTCCTCCACGGCGGTGATGCCGCAGTCCACGGTGATGATCAGGGTGACCCCCCGCTCCGCCAGGGCCCGGACCGCGGGAGGATTCACCCCGTAGCCCTCGTCCAGCCGGTCGGGGATGTAGTACTCCACCCTGGCCCCCCGGGTGCGGAGGTAGTGGGTCAGCAGGCAGGTGGAGGTGATCCCGTCCACGTCATAGTCCCCGTAGACGGCAATCCTCTCCCCGGTCTCCAGGGCACGCTCCACCCGGGCCACCGCCCGGTCCATGTCCTTCATGAGGAAGGGGTCCCGGAGCTGGTCCGCGCCGCTGGCCAGAAGGGCCCTGGCCTGGGCCAGATCCTCCACCCCCCGGGCGCACAGAGCCGCCGCCACCAGGGCGGGCATGCCCTGATCCCGGAGGGTCCGATAGGCCCCGTCGGGCCGTGTTGTGATGTTCCACTGCTGGTATTTCATGGTCGATCCTCGGCTATCCTTTAGAAAATGAAAATAAATTCGCACCTTAAAGCATAACACAAACCGGCCCGTATCTCAAGGGATACGAGCCGGTTTTTTGTTGTTTGGAGATAAAATTGGCGTTATGACGAAGCTTCCTCCGGGGAGATGCTCCCCTCCTTGTCATAGCGGTGCCGGTCCCAGGTGGACAGGTTCTGGAACTGGACCATGTAGCTCCGCACCCGGGGGGAGGCCTCCTTCTGGAGGGCACCGCCGGCCTCCATGTTCCACCCGGAGGTGTGGAGGACGGGGACGGCGTCGGCCACCTCCCGCTGGGCCTGCATATAGTCCGAGCCCGTCCAGCCCAGCTTCTGGAAGAGGTGGTCCATCAGGAAGCAGGGGGAGAGGTCGGGGCCCCGGCCGGTGAAGTCCCAACCCAGGATCTCCTTGGCCGCGTCGTTGGCCCAGAAGAAGTACCAGGTGGAGTAGTAGTTCCGGAAGCCCTCCTCGGTGGTCACGTCCAGGTTGACCCCCAGCTCCCGGTAAAACACCGCCGAGTCCCCCATCCAGGGCTTGTGGTCGGCGTAGAGGAAGAGGACCACGGGCTCCTCCAGGGTCTCCAGGTGGTCCACGAAGTCCGTCAGGTGGGTCATGGAGTCCTGGACGATCCAGAAGTAGTTGTTCAGGGCGTTGAGGCAGGCCTTGGAGTAGTTCCCCGTGCAGAAGTCGTCCCCCCAGTAGGTGAACTCGGTCTCGTAGGGGCCGTGGCCCTGGTAGGTGACGTTGAAGGAGAAGAGGGGGGCGTCGCTGGTGCGGAAGTATTCGTCGATCCGCGCCTGGAGGTCCGGGAAGAAGATCTCGTCAAAGGCCACGTCGGCATCCTTCGCGATGAACTGGTAGAAGTAGTTGTCGGTGAAGAGGTAGTCGTCCAGCCCCAGGTTGGGGTTGACGTGCTTCCGGTCGTAGAACCAGTCCCGGCAGGGGTGGGAGCCGTTGGCGGTGTACCCCTGGCCCTTGAGGTACCAGGCCACGGAGTCGGTCTTCACCTTGAAGTCGTCGTGGCGGTTGCCCCCGGTGAGGACGGCCCACTCGGTCTCGGTGGTCCCCCCGCCGAAGATATCGGTGATGAGGGTGCCGGAGTACCCCCGCTCCATCAGGGCGTGGAAGCCGGCGTAGACCTCCGGGTCCAGGCCCTGCACGTCAAACCGGGAGAGGTCCGCGATGGCCTCCATCTGGATGCCGATGAGGTTGACCTTCCGGTCCTCGGGGATGGGGGCGTCCTCATACCGGGCCATGAGGCGCCGGGCCTCCCCCTCGTTGTACTCCCAGGAGGTGCCCATATACTCTCCGGCGCTGTGGAGGAAGGGGTAGACCACGCCGCAGGCGGCGTAGGCCTCGGCCTTGGTCCCCCCGTGGTCCCCCGCCATGTCGGCGTAGAGGTCGTTGCCGGGGTAGATGTTGTAAAAGCAGATCAGCAGGGCCAGCCCCGAACCCGTCAGGGCCAGGAGGCGGACCACCGCCCCGGGCTTTCCCCGGCCCAGCAGGAGGCACACCGCCGTCAGCAGGACGATGGCGGCGATCCAGCCCCACATCACCGGGGTGAAGGTGACATTGTACTGGCCGGCCATGCCGAAGCCCTCCCGGATGCGGTAGAGGTCGGCCCACTCCATGGGGCTGTCCCGGAACTGGAGCTTATAGTAGTTGCCCCCGGTGAGAAGGAAGTGGAGGACTCCCGTGGCCAGCACCGCCAGCCAGGCCTGGCCGGTGGCCAGCCACAGGATCAGCAGCACCAGCAGCACCGGCAGGAGGTTCAGCAGGAAGAGGGGGAGGGACCCGCCCCAGGTCACATCGTTCCACCCGGACAGGGCCAGGGAGAACTCGCTGTAGAGCACCGCCGTCAGCACCAGCAGCACCAGGGTCAGCCAGCTTTTCCGGGGCAGGGTATTGACTTGTTTCCAGAGTGCCTTCATCCAGGGGGTCCCCCTTGCGATGGTTTCGTCGGGCCGCCGGTCATTCTCCGAAGCCGCTGGCGTAGTAGTTGCCGGAGAGGACCTTGTTGCTCAAAGAGCGGGCCCGGTTGATCTCCGCGGTGCGGGCGGCGTTGCCGCCGGTCCCGCTGGTGCTGTCCCAGTAAGTCTCGCCGTCGTACCAGCTGCCGTCGGCGAAGAAGACGTAGCCCCCCTGGTCCCCCAGGCCGTCGTGGCCCACCAGGAAGGCCCCGGTGGTGTCCAGATCAAAGAGGTTGGCCAGGGTGGGCAGCACGTCCAGGCTGCTGGTGACCTTCTCCACCTGGGCGGCGGGGAGGTCGGGAGACCAGAGAAAGAAGTCGGTCTTGAGGAGGAGGTTGCTGTTGTCCACCCCCCGCAGCTCCATCTCCAGGGCGTCGTCCTGGAGGTAGAAGTTCATGTGGTCGGGGTAGAAGATCAGGACGGTGTCGTCCAGATGGCCGCTCTCCTCCAGCTTCTCCACCAGCTCCTGGACGAAGAGGTCGGTCTCCATGGCGCCGGCGATGGCGAAGGAGGTGTTCCCCCGCTTGACCTTGTCCGCCGCCGCCGCGTCCTCGCCGTGGGCCTCCCAGATGGCGTTGTGGCCGTAGGGCCCGTGGACAGAGTAGGTGATGACGAAGGAGAAGTAGGGCTCCTGGGCGATCATCTCGTCGAAGCCGTTCATCAGGTACCGGTCCATCTGGTAGTACTCCATGGCCATGTCCGTGCCGCTGTGGTAGGTCTCATAGCCCAGGTTGGGGTGGACCTCTCCCCGCTCATAGACGATCCCCTCGCTGCCGTGGAAGGAGTTGGCGTGGTAGCCCGCCTTCCGGAAGAGGTTGGCCAGGGAATAGGGGAAGGCGTTGTCCTTGTAGACCGAGGTGGGGATGCCCCCGGTGGCGGGGATCAGGGAGGTGTTGGCGATGAACTCGGTGTTGAAGGTCCCGGCGGGAATGAAGGAGGGGGTGTAGTGGTTGACGAAGGCCAGCCCCTCGTTCTTCAGCCGGTAGAGGGTGGGGGTGTAGTCCGGGTCGATGAGCCAGGTGTCCATGGCCTCTAACTGGACCAGGATGACGTTTTTCCCCGCCAGCAGGCCGGTGTATTCGTTGTCCTTCCGGTTCGCCTCATACTCCTTGATATACTCCTCCACCTTCTGCCGGTCGATGGGGGACATGAGGCTGGCGGGCCGGATGAGATGCCAGATGTCCCGGGCGGTGTACTGGTACAGGCCCGAGAGCATGACGCAGTTGGTGGTGTCGGTAAAGCTGTTGTAGATCTCCGCGTTCTGGACGGCGGGGTCGGTCTCGTCGGTCTCCCAGACCACGGTGTCCTCGGCGGGGAAGTAGTGCTGCTGGGTAAAGGCCACCAGGCCGACGCCCAAAATCATGGCGGCCAGGCCCACGGCCACGGTCCACTTTTTGGTCCTGGGGGGCATGACGGTGAGCATCCGGCCGGAGCACATCATGAAGAGGATGGTGGCGATGGCCCCGGCGATGATGAAGCCGTCGATCCGGATGTAGTCCCGGCTGGCGAACTGGCCGTCGCCCACATAGCCCAGGGAGGACAGGGTAAAGAATTTCCCGAAGAAGTTATAAAAGCCCGAGTGGGTCTCCATATTGGCCATGCAGAACATCAAGGGGATGCACCGGAAGGGCCATTTGATCTTCCTTGGCAGGGCGTAGACCAGCCCCACCATGATGCACACCCACCCCAGGGTGAACAGGTTGGCGGGGAGGTACTTTACCCCCACCACCCCCACCGCCCGGTAGTGGTAGCGGAGGGTGAAGTCGCAGATGAACCAGGCCAGGGACAGGGGGATGAAGTAGAGATAGGGCAGGGGCCCCGTCATCTCCCGGCTGTAGACCTTGGAGGTGGCCAGACAGCGGGTCAGGGAAAGGCCCTGCTCCTGGCCGGTGGGCTTTTGGGGTTTGGTTTCTGTTTTCATGGTTCCATCCTTTTTCGGCAGAACACCCTCCGGTCGCCCCAAAGCGGGGGGCCGGAGGGTCTTGTATGCCAGCGCGATTTCGTTGGTCCCGGGCGGGGACGCGGGGGAAAAGCCGGCCCTTCGGTCAGGCGGCCCCTTCCGTCTCCCGCCGGTCCGGGGCCGTCAATACGCCATTTTCTCCAGCAGGTAGTCCCGCAGCCCCTCCATGGGGATGCGGACCTGTTCCATGGTGTCCCGGTCCCGGACGGTGACGCAGCCGTCCCCTTCCTTCTCGTCGTCGCCCACGGTGTCGAAGTCCACGGTGACGCAGAAGGGGGTGCCGATCTCGTCCTGGCGGCGGTAGCGCTTGCCGATGGAGCCGGCCTCGTCATAGTCTGTCATGAAGTCCTTGGCCAGCTTCTGCTGGAGCTCCAGGGCGGGGCCGGCCAGCTTCTTGGACAGGGGGAGCACGGCGCACTTGAAGGGAGCCAGAGCGGGGTGGAGATGCAGGACCACCCGGACGTCGTCGTTGCCCTTCTTGTCCTGGCCCACGACTTCTTCGTCGTAGGCGTCCACCAGGAAGGCCAGGGTCACCCGGTCGGCTCCCAGGGAGGGCTCGATGACGAAGGGGATGTAGTGCTCGCCCGCCTCCTGGTCGAAGTAGGTCTGGTCCTTGCCGGAGGTGGTCTGGTGGGCGGTCAGGTCGAAGTTGGTCCGGGAGGCCACCCCCCACAGCTCGCCCCAGCCGAAGGGGAACATGAACTCGAAGTCGGTGGTGGCGTTGGAGTAGTGGGAGAGCTCCTCGGGGTCGTGGTCCCGGAGGCGGAGGTTCTCGTCCTTCATGCCCAGCTCATCCAGCCAGTTCTTGCAGAAGTCCTTCCAGTACTGGAACCACTCCAGCTCGGTGCCGGGCTTGCAGAAGAACTCCAGCTCCATCTGCTCGAACTCCCGGGTGCGGAAGGTGAAGTTGCCCGGGGTGATCTCGTTGCGGAAGGACTTGCCCACCTGGCACACGCCGAAGGGGAGCTTCTTCCGGGTGGTCCGCTGGACGTTCTGGAAGTTGACGAAAATGCCCTGGGCGGTCTCGGGCCGGAGATAGACGGTGTTCTTGGCGTCCTCGGTGACCCCCTGGAAGGTCTTAAACATCAGGTTAAACTGGCGGATATCCGTCCAGTTGTGCTTGCCGCAGGTGGGGCAGGGGATGTTGTGGTCCTCCACGAACTGCTTCATCTCCGCCTGGCTCAGGGCGTCCACCGACTTGCCCAGGTCGAAGCCCTCGGCCTGGCACCAGTCCTCGATGACCTTGTCGGCCCGGAAGCGCTCCTTGCACTCCTTGCAGTCCATCAGGGGGTCGGAGAACCCGCCCACGTGGCCGGAGGCCACCCAGACCTGGGGGTTCATGAGGATGGCGGCGTCCAGCCCCACGTTATAGGGGTTCTCCTGGACGAACTTCTTCCACCAGGCCCTCTTGACGTTGTTCTTCAGCTCCACGCCCAGGGGGCCGTAGTCCCAGGTGTTGGCCAGGCCGCCGTAGATCTCGCTGCCGGGGAAGACAAAGCCCCGGCCCTTGCACAGGGCGACGATCTTCTCCATGGTTTTTTCGGTATTTGCTAACATCAGTATACTCCTCCCCCGCCGATGGCATTCGGCGGCGTGTAATAATTCCGATATGGCCCGGCAGGCGTGATTCCCCCTGTTAGGCCATAATAGCACTATTATATACAAAAATCCTGAGGTGTCAAGGGTTTGCCCCGGCTCTTGACATCCGCGGGCCCATCCCCTATACTCTCCCATAATAGCTTCTTCCCCACCACGCGCAAAGGAAACGGCACCGACCATGAGAAAACAGACCCTCCAACACGCCTTTTACAAATCCATTCCCGTCTGCGCGGGCTACCTCGTCCTGGGGATCGGCTTCGGCATCCTCATGCGCAACGCCGGTTTCGGCGTTCTCTGGACCGCCGCCATGAGCCTGTTCATCTACGCCGGCTCCCTGCAATACGTAGGCGTGAGCCTCCTGGCCGGGGGCGCCTCGGTCCTGACCACCGCCCTGACCTCTCTCATGGTCAACGCCCGGCATCTCTTCTACAGCATCTCCATGATCGGCACCTACAAGGACGCGGGAAAATGGAAGCCCTACCTGATCTTCGCCCTCACCGACGAGACCTACTCCCTCCTCTGCGACGGGTCCGTGCCCCCGGGGGACGATCCCTCCCTGTACCGCTTCCTGGTGTCCTTTTTCGACCACTGCTACTGGGTGACGGGAAGCATTCTCGGCAGCCTGCTGGGGGCGGTGCTTCCCTTCTCCACCGCGGGGATCGAGTTCTCCATGACCGCCCTCTTCGCCGCCTCCTTCACCGAGCAGTGGCTCACCGCCAGGGACCACGCCCCCGCCGTCACCGGCCTGCTGTGCACCCTTCTCTGCCTGGTGGTCGCAGGGCCGGACCGCTTCCTGATCCCCTCCATGGTCCTCATCACCGTGGTCCTCACCCTTCTGCGCAGACGAGAGGGGGGCCAGTCATGAGCGCCGCCCTTCTCATCGCCGTCATGTCTGTGGTGACCATCCTCCTCCGGGCCCTGCCCTTCCTGATCTTCCGAAAGGAGACCCCTGCCTACATCACCTACCTCGGCCGGGTCCTGCCCCCGGCGATCATCGGGATGCTGGTCATCTACTGTCTGAAGGACGTCAGCCTGACGGCCCGCCCCTTCGGGGTCCCGGAGCTTCTCTCCGTGGCCTGCGTGGCAGGGATGCAGGCCTGGAAACGGAATTCCCTGGTCAGTATCCTGGTCGGGACGGTGGTTTATATGCTCCTGATCCGGCTGGTATTTTGACGCCGGCAGAGCGGCTTTTCCAAACAACAGAAACAGGCGCCGGTCACAACGACCGACGCCTGTTTTTTGTCCGCAAAGCAGCACAACGACACAACAATTCAACCATTGCGCCGGCCGCGCCCGCCCGTTATAAAACCGCCTCCTCCCGCACCGGCTCCGCCAGCCTCCGCCGGCGGCGGGCGGCGGCCTTGACCCCCTCGCAAAGGACCAGCGGGGTCAGGGCCAGGGCGGCCACCGCTCCCCAGGCCGCCGGGGGCAGGAGGACCACCCCGAAGGCCCCCCGGAGGGGCGGGACCAGCAGCACCGCCAGTTGGAGGGCCAGCCCCGCCAGGAAGGCCTTGTTCATGGCGGGGTTGGACAGGACCCCCAGCCGGAGCAGCCCCGTCTCCTCGCTGCGCACGTCGAAGGCGTGGAAGAGCTGGGAGAGGGTCAGGGTGGCGAAGGCCATGGTGTTCCCCACCGCCGGTCCCCCCAGATACCGGAGGCCCAGGATGTACGCCAGAAGGGTCAGGCCCCCCACCAGGGCCCCCTGCCAGACCAGACCCAGGGAGAAGGCCCGGGAGAACAGGGGCTCGTCCCGCCCCCGGGGGGCCTTGTCCATGACCCCCTCCTCCACCGGCTCCATGCCCAGGGCCAGGGCGGGGAGGGAGTCGGTGACCAGGTTCAGCCACAAAAGCTGCACCGGAGTCAGGGGGGACTCCAGGAAGGGGAGCACCGTGGCGGCGAAGATGGCCAGGATCTCCCCGATGTTGCAGGAGAGCAAATAGTGGATGGCCTTGCGGATGTTGGCGTAGATCCCCCGGCCCTGCTCCACCGCCGAGACCACCGTGGCGAAGTTGTCGTCGGTGAGGATCATGTCCGCGGCCCCCTTGGCCACGTCGGTCCCCGTCTTCCCCATGGCGCAGCCGATGTCCGCCGCCCGGAGGGCGGGGGCGTCGTTGACCCCGTCGCCGGTCATGGCCACCACATGGCCCTTCTTCTGCCAGGCCTTCACGATGCGCATTTTGTGCTCCGGGGTCACCCGGGCGTAGACCGAGAACCGTTCCACCCCCTCCTCCAGGGCCTCCTGGGAGAGGAAGTCCAGCCCCGGCCCGTCGATGGCCCGGTCCCCGGGGCGGAGGATATCCAGGTCCCGGGCGATGGCCACGGCGGTGTCCCTGTGGTCCCCGGTGATCATCACCGGCCGGACCCCCGCCCGGCTGCACCGGGCCACCGCCTCCCTTACCTCGGCCCGGGGCGGGTCCATAAGGCCCACCAGGCCCACGAAGGTCAGGTCCCGTTCCAGCTCCTCCGGGGCCATGGACCGGGGCCGGTCCCGCTCCTCCCGCTGGGCCACCGCCAGGACCCGCAGGGCCCCGTGGGCCATCCGGGCGCACTGGTCCTGGACCCGCCGGCGGTCGGCGCGGTCCAGGGGCCGGGTCCCGTAGGGCCCCAGGATGCGGGTGCATTGGGCCAGCACCCCCTCCGGGGCCCCCTTCACAGCGATGAGGACGGTCCCCCCGGGCCGGCTGTGGCAGGTGGCCATCCGCTTCCGCCCGGCGTCGAAGGGAGCCTCTCCCCGGCGGGGGTACTGCCGGTCCAGGTCCCCCTTGTCCAGGCCGGCCTCCCGGGCCCGGCGGGCGATGGCGGTCTCGGTGGGGTCCCCGGTGAAGGTCCCCTCCGCCCCCGGCCGGGCGTCGGAGCACAGGGCCCCCAGCAGGAGGATCCGTTCCTCCAGGGCGGGGACGGCAGGCCAGAGAGAAGCGGCGGTCATGCGGTTCTGGGTGAGGGTGCCCGTCTTGTCCGAGCAGATCACCGAGGCGCAGCCCAGGGTCTCCACAGCGGGGAGGCGCTTGATGATGGCGTTCTGCTTTGCCATCCGCCCCACCCCCATGGCCAGGACGATGGTGACAATGGCGGGCAGGCCCTCGGGGATGGCCGCCACCGCCAGGGCCACCGCCGTGAGGAAGAGGGAGGGGATGTCCCGGTGCTGGAGAAGGCCCACCCCGAACATCAGGGCGCACACCCCCACGCACACCAGGGAGAGGACCTGGGAGACCTCCTTCATCTTCCGCTGGAGGGGGGTCTCCCCCTGGGCGTGGTCCAGGAGAAGGCCGGCGATCTTCCCCATCTCCGTGTCCATCCCCGTGGCGGTGACCACCGCCCTGGCCCGGCCTACGGTGACCACCGTCCCCGCCAGGACCATGTTCCGCCGCTCGGCCAGGGGGGTGTCCGGGGGAAGCCCTCCGCCGCTCCGCTTGTGGACGGGGAGGGACTCCCCGGTCATGGCGGACTCGTCGGTCTGAAGCCCCGCCTCCCACAGGACCCGCCCGTCGGCGGGGACGTAGTCCCCGGCCTCCAGGAGGATGAGGTCCCCGGGGACCAGGGCGGCGCTGTCCGTCCGTTCCTCCTCTCCCGCCCGGATCACCCGGGCCTTGGGGGCGGCCAGCTTGTCCAGGGCCTCCAGGGCCTTCCGGGCGTTGTCCTCCTGGGCCACGGAGATGACGGTGTTCACCGCCACGATGACCAGGATGATGGCGGAGTCCAGCCAGTCCCGTCCGCCCCCGGCGAACCAGGACAGGGCCGCCGCCCCCAGGAGCACCAGGATCATGGGGTCGCTGAGCTGGGCCAGGCACCGGCGGAGGACCCCCGGGGGCCGGGCCCCCTCCAGCCGGTTCTCCCCGTACCGGTCCAGCCGCCGGGCGGCCTCCTCCCGGGAGAGCCCCCGGTCCGGGTGGACGTCCAGCTCCTCCAAAACCTGCCGGAGGCTTTGGGCGTGGTAGGTATTTGCCATGTTCTTCCCTCTTTTCGGTTGGTGTCTCCCTCAGGATACCGAAGGGAGAGGGCTTCTTTGTGTCGCTTTGTTGCGGGGGGCTAAAATTTTCCCGAAGGGCGGTTTTGACCCTCCGAAAAAACGGCGGGCTTCGAAGGAACCCCCCTCAAAGTCCGCCGTTCCTCGGTTCGATCTCATACTATTCCCAAATTAAAAACTTTAATTTGGGAATCCGCGTGCTGCGCACGCTCATGCCGCGCAAGCGCGTCATACCGTCTCATGCAGTCTCAAA
>CACZKM010000039.1 GCA_902781745.1 Oscillospiraceae bacterium | reverse complement strand
TCGGTATTCCTTCATTTCCCTTGCACTTAGTATAGCACATCTTGCTGCCTTTTGATTGGTTTTCAGGCTTTCCTCATTTGTTCAGCTGACATTATATAAGGAGGAACCATCCATGAAAGAACTTCTCAACCGTGACCTGATGAACGTACAGACCCGGGACCCCAGAGACTTCCTGGAGCGGGCCAAGGCCACCGAGGGAGCCGTGCTCCTGACCAACAGCGAGCCCGACTTCGGCATCTCCGACGGCGTGCGCATCCACCTGAGCAAATCCATCGAGCACGGCAAGACCCACTATGTCTCCGCCGAGGGGGACTACTTCGTCCGCAAGGCCATCGTGGACTACGAGACCCGGGTCACCGGGGCGGTGTTCTCCACCGACGAGGTCATTGTCACCGCCGGGGCCTCCCAGGGCCTTTACCTGGCCTTCCAGGCCATCCTGAATCCCGGGGACGAGGTCATCATCCCCATGCCTGCCGTCTCCCTCTACGAGGCCGACGTCCGCCTGGCCGGGGGCGTGCCCGTCTTCCTGGACACCAGCGGGGACGGCTTCCAGATCGACGCCGCCAAGCTCAATGCTCTGGTCACGGAGAAGACCAAGGCCATCCTCATCAACACCCCCAACAACCCCACCGGCGTGGTGTACACCGAGGACTCCGTCCGGGCGGTGGCCGACGCCGTCCGGGGCAAGCCCATCTTCGTCCTCTGCGACGACGCCTACTGCCACGTCTACTTCGGCGGGAACATCGCCCCCGCCTTCCACACCCGGTTCCCGGAGCTCCGGGACCAGACCCTGGTGATCAAGTCCCTGTCCAACTCCAACGCCCTGCCGGGCTTCCGCATCGGCTACCTCTTCGGGGCGGAGGAGGTCATCGCCCCCATGAAGACCCTCCACCGGTCCATGATGACCTCCATGGTCTCCCTCTTCCAGGACCCCATCGTGGAGACCTGCCACACCGGCATCGCCGGGATGATGGAGGCATACAAGGGCCGCCGGGACTATGTCTATGAGCGGCTGGACGGCATGGGCATCCCCTATGTCCACGCTGAAGGCACCTTCTACATCTTCGCGGACATCCGGGGCCTTGGCCTGGGGGCGGAGGAGTTCTGCGACCGCCTCCTGGAGGAGGCCAAGGTGGCTGTGATGCCCGGAACCTACTTTGGCATCGAGGGCTATATCCGCCTCTCCACCGCCGCTCCCCTGTCCCAACTGAAAATGGCCATGGGCCGGATGGACAGCTTTGTGGCGGGGCTGAAACAGTAAAACCTGCAGGCAAACGACGAAAAAGAGGAGCGCGGCGGCGCTCCTCTTTTTTGCTGTCGGTCCCGGAGGCTTTTTGCCCCCTCCCTGGTCTGACCTTTTTTGAAGGCGGGAGGCCCTATAATGGACAGGCAGACGGAAGGAAGGGGGAGATGCTGTTGCGGGTGATCCATCTGGACGCCTACCTGGTCCTGAGCCTGGCGGTGAACTATGCCCTGCTGGTCTGCGCCGGCCGGCTGGACGGGGACCGGGTGCGCCGGGGCCGCTGTCTGGCGGCGGCGGGCCTGGGGGCTGTCCTGGGCGGGGTCAGCCTGCTGCCCTGGGGGGGATTTCTGGCCCACCCGGCGGGGCAGGCGGCGGCTGGGGCCGGGATGGTCCTCACCGCCTACGGCAGCTCCCAGCGGCTCCTGCGCACGGGAGGCCTCTTCCTGGTCCTCTCCTGCGCCTGGGGCGGGGGGCTCCTTCTCCTGGCCCGGGGGCCGTCGGGGCCCCTGGGGTTCCGGGGGATCCTGGTGGCGGCAGCTCTGGGCTACGGGGGGCTGTCCCTGGGCCTCCGGGGGCAGTTCCGCCACACCCGCACCGGCGGGGACCTGGTCCCCCTCCACCTGGCCTGCGGGGGGCGGACAGTGACCCTGCTGGCCCTCCGGGACACGGGGCACCACCTGATGGACCCCCTCACCGGGGGGCCGGTGATCGTGGCGGAGGGGCGGGCCCTGGCCCCCCTGCTGCCGGGGGTGGACCTGACCGGCCTGGACCGCCCGGTGGAGAAGCTGGACGAGGCCCGGGCCCGGGCCCCGGAGCTGGCCTTCCAGCTTTTGCCCTACCGGGCGGTGGGGGTGGACCACGGCCTTCTCCTGGCCCTGCGGCTGGAGAAGGCCGCCTGGGACGGGGAGACCCTGTCCGGCTGCCTGGCGGCCCTGTCCCCCACGCCGGTGTCCGACGGCGGTGGATATCAGGCCCTGGTCAGCGGTTTCTAATGAAAAGGAGGGAGAATCTATGAAGGTAAGGCAGTGGTTCCGGACTCTTTGGACTGCCCTGCTCCGCCGGCTGGGGCCGGGGAGCGTCTGTTACATCGGCGGGAGCGACGTGCTCCCCGCCCCCCTCAGCCGGGAGGAGGAGGCTGCCCTCACCGCTCGGCTGGACCAGGGGGACCCGGCGGTGACCGCCACCCTCATCGAGCACAACCTCCGGCTGGTGGTCTACATCGCCCGGCGGTTCGAGAGCACGGGCATCGACCTGGAGGATCTGATCTCCATCGGCACCATCGGCCTGATCAAAGCGGTGGGGACCTACCAGCCCGCCAAGAAGATCAAGCTGGCCACCTACGCCTCCCGGTGCATTGAAAACGAGATCCTCATGCACCTGCGGAAAACCTCCTCGCAAAAGAGTGAGGTCCCCCTGGACGAGCCCCTGAGCACCGACGGCAACGGCAACGAGCTTCTTCTCTCGGACATCCTGGGCACCGACGGGGACCTGGTGGTCCGTCCCATGGAGGCCGACGCCGACCGGCAGATGCTCCGCCAGGCCCTGGACACCCTGGACGGGCGGGAGCGGCGGATCGTCACCCTCCGGTTCGGCCTGGAGGGGGGAAAGGAGCACACCCAGAAGGAGGTGGCGGAAGTCATGGGCATTTCCCAGTCCTACATCTCCCGGCTGGAGAAGAAGATCATGGGGCGGCTGAAGAAGGAGATCCTCAAGTGTATGGAGGGTTAGCAGCCTGTAACACTTGACTGCAGCTTATGCTGTTTTTCGGTGTTGCTGACTGCTAGGGTATTCCCATGGGACGGCACGGTTTTTCTTGCAGTAAAAGCCGAACTATGGTAAAATAACACAATAAGAAACCCTGTCGGCGGGACCGGCGGAGAGGGGAGCGAAGCGATGAAGGTTCTGTTTGTCAACGGATGTATCCGGGGGGCGTCCTCCCGGACTCTGGGGCTGTGCCGGGCGGCGCTAGAGGAGATCGAGGCCAAATATCCCGGATGTCAGGTGGAGGAGCTGGTCTTGGATCAGGAGACCGATCTGGCCCCCCTGCGGAGCGACACCCTGGCCCTCCGGGCAGAGCTGGAGGAGGCGGGGACCTTCGACCACCCCATGTTCCGCTACGCTCGCCAGTTTGCCGGGGCGGACCTGGTGGTGCTGGGGGCGCCCTACTGGGAGTATCAGTTCCCCGCCCTGGTGCGCTGCTACCTGGAGCACATCTCCGTGGGGGGCGTCACCTTTACCTATGGGGAGGACGGCCGGCCCCACGGCCTGTGCAAAGCCGGGCGGCTGCTGTACATCACCACCGCCGGGGGACCCATCCTGGACCGGAACTGCGGCTTTGACTATGTTAAGACCCTCTGCGGCCAGATGCTCCAGATCCCCTCCATCCAGTGGGTGGGGGCGGAGTGTCTGGACGTGTGGGGCGAGGACGTGGCCGCCCGCCTGGCCCAGGCGGAGACATCCCTCCGGGAGACCGTCCGAAGCTGGGACTGACTCGGAACTCGACACAACAATACATGGCATGACAATAAACAAGGATATAAGGAGGACAACGGCATGAGCGACTTCAAGTACATCATCACCATCGGCCGGGAATACGGCGCAGGCGGGCGGACCGTGGCCAAGCGGCTCTCGGAGCTGCTGGACATCCCCTACTACGACAAGGACATCATCAAGATCACCGCTGAGGAGTCCGGCTTCTCCGAAGAGATGATCCACGACACCGAGGAGAGCGAGGCAGGCCGGTCCTTTTTTAGCTGGTTCCTGCCTACGGGCATCGCCAACTCCAGCGATCAGGCCATCATGGCCCAGGCCCATACCATGCGGAACATTGCCCGGAAGGGCCCCTGCGTTATGGTGGGCCGGGCGGCGGACTATGTCCTCCGGGACTTCCCCAATCTGATCAACGTCTTCGTCTGCGCCGAGGATAAGGATAAGATCCAGTACGCCATCGACACCTTCGGCGACACCCCGGAGAAGGCCGCCAAGCGGGTCCGCCATGTGGACGCCGCCCGGCAGTCCTACTACCACTACCTCACCAGCGAGAAGTGGGGGGACCTGACCAAGTATGACCTGACCCTCAACAGCAGTCCCATCGGCAAGGAGGCCTGCGCCGATGTGATCATCGCCTACGCCAAGGCCAAGGAGGCCAAGGAAGGCCAGTGATCTTCAGGGAACGCTCTCCTGCGAGGCGGACCACAGACAGAAAGGAGTTCCCATGAACAGAAAGAAAGCATTGGGCGTCCTGCTGGCCGGGGCCCTCTCCCTGAGCCTGCTGCCCATGGCCGCCCAGGGGGCGGACAGTTCCTATGCCCGGGACAGGATCACCGAGACCTGGGAGACCAACATTATGCTGCAGACGGCCCAAGAGGACCTGGGCCCCCTGAGCGCACCGGGGCTGCCGGAGGACTATAAGCTCCTGCCCTCTTCCTACGACGAGGAGCATTACCGCCTGGCGGAGGCTCACTACGGCGAGGACGGCGGCTTCACGACGGAGTATGACAGCCAGGGCAACCTGGTGAAGCTCATCGACGACTCCTCCGTCTCCAACCGGACCGAGACCTGGACCTACGACAGCCAGGGCCGGGAGACCAGGCACACCGACAAGCTCGTCTTCACCGACAGCGAGACCGGCGAGAAGGAGGTCATTTGGGACACCGTCACCGAGACCGCCTACAACGAGAAGGGCCAGGTGAGCCAGGAGACCCAGACCAGCGACGGGGAGACCGTCGTGTGCGTCTATACCTACGACAGCCAGGGCCGGGTCACCCAGGAGCAGATCCAGTCCGAAGGCGGCCCCGGCGTGGAGACCTATACCTACGAGGGGGACAAGCTGGTCAAGGACGTCTACGTGGGGGATGGCTCCAGCTATGAGACCGTTTATACCTACGAGGGGGACAAGCTCACCGGGAAGACCATCACCCTCTACAGCGGTGGGGAAGACACCCCCACTACGACCACCAAGGCTGTGTATACCTATGACAGCCAGGGCAACCTTGCCAGCAGCACCAGCAACAGTACCAACGCGGAGGGCAAGCTGGAGTTTTCCTCTGACCTCCGGTGGACCTGGTCCCAGGACGGCAAGCTGAGCAAACAGACCCTCACCATGAAGTACGCCGACGACGAGGGCGGCATCGACACCACCGAGCAGTTTGCCAACCTCACCTACGACAGCGCCGGCCGGATCGCGGCCGTGGAGTCCGCCAACCTTCGCTATGTCTACACCTATGATGAGGCGGGGAACAACACCAAGGTCCAGATCATCGGCCTCTGGGAGGACGGCCAGGAGGAGGTGACCGGCGAGTTCACGTTCACCTACGAGCCCATCGACGCCGGCACGGAGCCCCAGCCCGCCGCGGGCTTTGTCGACGTGCCCGCCGACGCCTATTATAAGGACGCCGTGGACTGGGCCGTGGCCAAGGATGTCACCGCCGGCACCTCCGCCACCACCTTCAGCCCCAACCGCCCCTGCACCCGGGCCCAGGTGGTGACCTTCCTGTGGCGGGCCATGGGTGAGCCCGCTGCCCAGAGCGCCGGGACCTTCACCGACGTCTCCGCCGACAGCTACTACGCCAAGGCCGTGGACTGGGCCGTGGAGAAGGGGATCACCGCGGGGACCTCCAAGACCGCTTTCAGCCCTGACCAGCCCTGTACCCGGGCTCAGGTGGTGACCTTCCTGTGGCGGGCCATGGACAAGCCCCAGGAGATGAACGGGGCCGACCTCTTCACCGACGTTCCCGCCGATTCCTACTTTTTCCAGGCCGTTCAGTGGGCCGTGAACCACGAGGTCACCGAGGGGACCTCCAAGACTACCTTCAGCCCCAACCAGTCCTGCACCCGGGCTCAGGCGGTGACCTTCCTGTACCGGGCCCTGGGCCAGGAGACCTGACCTTGTTTGGCCCCGTTGGGAGGAAAACAACCCCACACAGAGAAAAAACGACCGCCGGAGAGCCCTCCGGCGGTCGTTTCCTACAAAAAGAAAAAAGAAGCCTTGACAAGGCCTCTCGGGGATGGTAAAATAACCTGCTATTATCTGCAAAAGGGGACAAGACTACCCCTCCAAGTTAAGTTCAGTATAGCAGATATCCCCGAAAAATACAACAGGCGGAGGAGATTTGTTTCAACGCCGCCGTGTGTTCGAAAACCGAAGCCGCGCCAATGTAACTGTGAAAGGACTGGTCAATTACAATGGTAAAGGATGTCTATTTCGGCAAGACCCTGCGAAAGAGCTTTGCCCGTCACGAAGAAGTGCTGGAGATGCCCAACCTGCTGGAGATCCAGAAGAAGTCGTACCAGTGGTTCCTGGATACCGGCCTCCAGGAGGTCTTCCGGGACGTGGCCTCCATCGGCGACTACGCCGGCAATCTGGAGCTGTCGTTCATCGACTTCACCATGGACGAGAACCCCAAATACAACGTGGAGGAGTGCAAGGCCAGAGACGCCACCTACGCCGCCCCCCTGAAGGTCCGGGTCCGCCTGCGGAACAAGGAGACCGAGGAGATTAAGGAGCAGGAGATCTTCATGGGCGACTTCCCCCTGATGACCAAGGGCGGTACCTTCGTCATCAACGGCGCCGAGCGGGTCATCGTCTCCCAGATCGTCCGTTCCCCCGGCGTCTACTACGCCCGGAACGCCGACAAGGCCGACAACATCACCTTCGCCTCCACCGTCATCCCTTACCGGGGCGCCTGGCTGGAGTATGAGACCGACCTGTCGGACATCTTCTCCGTTCGCATCGACAAGAACCGCAAGCTCCCCATTTCCTGCCTGATCCGGGCCGTGGGTCCCCAGACCGACAGCGAGATCCTGGAACTTTTCGGCGAGGAGCCCCTGCTGGTGAGCACCCTGGAAAAGGACGCCTGCAAGACCCGGGAGGAGGCCCTTCTGGAGATCTACCGCAAGCTCCGCCCCGGCGAGCCCCCCACCCTGGACTCCGCCGAGTCCCTCATCAACGCTCTCTTCTTCGACCCCCGGCGCTATGACCTGTCCGCCGTGGGCCGCTATAAGTTCAACAAGAAGCTCTCCCTGTGGCCCCGGCTCTCCGGCCAGAAGCTGGCCGCCCCCGTGGCCGACCCCCGCACCGGCGAGATCATCGCCGAGGCCGGGGAGGTCCTGACCCGGGAGCGGGCCCAGGCCCTGGAGGCCAAGGGCGTCAGCGAGGCCCTGGTGGACGTGGACGGCACCGTGGTGAAGCTCTTCTCCAACCGGATGGTGGACCCCAAGGGCTTCCTGCCCTTCGACCCCGAGGAGGCCGGTCTCACCGAGAAGGTCCGCTTCTCCGTTCTGGCGGAGCTGCTGGGTCAGTTTGCCGATGACGAGGAGGGCCTGAAGGAGGCCCTGGCCGACCACCGGGACGACCTGATCCCCAAGCACATCATCGTGGACGACATGATGGCCTCCATCAACTACCTCTGCTCCCTGTCCCACGGCGTGGGCAACCCCGACGACATCGACCACCTGGGCAACCGCCGCCTGCGCTGTGTGGGCGAGCTGCTCCAGAACCAGTTCCGCATCGGCTTCTCCCGGATGGAGCGTGTCATCCGGGAGCGCATGACCATCCAGGACCTGGATATCGTCACCCCCCAGTCCCTCATCAACATCCGGCCTGTCACCGCGGCGATCAAGGAGTTCTTCGGCTCCTCCCCCCTGTCCCAGTTCATGGACCAGACCAACCCCCTGGCCGAGCTGACCCACAAGCGGCGTATGTCCGCCCTGGGCCCCGGCGGCCTGTCCCGGGACCGGGCCTCCTTCGACGTCCGTGACGTCCACTACAGCCACTACGGCCGGATGTGCCCTATTGAGACCCCTGAAGGTCCCAACATCGGCCTGATCTCCTATCTGGCCACCTACGCCCGCATCAACCGCTACGGCTTCATCGAGGCCCCCTACCGCAAGGTGGACAAGGCCACCGGCAGGGTCACCGATGAAGTGGAATATATGACCGCCGATATCGAGGACGAGTACATGGTGGGCCAGGCCACGGAGCCCGTGGACGAGAACGGCTGCCTGGTCAATCCCCGTATCACCTGCCGCCACCGCAACGAGATCATCGAGGTGGACCGGGAGCAGGTGGACTATATCGACGTCTCCCCCAAGATGATGGTCTCCATTGCCACGGCCATGATCCCCTTCCTGGAGAACGACGACGCCAACCGCGCCCTGATGGGCGCCAACATGCAGCGTCAGGCCGTGCCCCTGCTCACCACCCAGGCCCCCATCGTGGCCACGGGCATGGAGCACAAGAACTGCATCGACTCCGAGATCGCCATCCTGGCCGAGGACGACGGCGAGATCACCCATGTCTCCGCCACCAGCATCACCGTCCGGTATGACCGGGGGGACGTGGTGGAGTATCCCCTCATCAAGTTCCTGCGGTCCAACCACGGCACCTGCATCAACCAGCGCCCCATCGTCTCCCTCCGGGAGCGGGTGGTCAAGGGCCAGGTCATCGCCGACGGCCCCTCCACCAACCAGGGCGAGATCTCCCTGGGCAAGAACATCCTCATGGGCTTCATGACCTGGGAGGGCTATAACTACGAGGACGCCATCCTCCTCAACGAGCGGATGGTCAAGGACGACGTGTTCACCTCCATCCACATCGAGGAGTATGAGACCGAGGCCAGAGACACCAAGCTGGGCCCCGAGGAAATCACCCGGGACATCCCCAACGTGGGCGACGACGCCCTGAAGGATCTGGACGAGCGGGGCATCATCCGGGTGGGCGCCGAGGTCCGCGCCGGCGATATCCTGGTGGGCAAGGTCACCCCCAAGGGCGAGACCGACCTCACCGCCGAGGAGCGCCTGCTCCGGGCCATCTTCGGCGAGAAGGCCCGGGAAGTCCGCGACACCTCCCTGAAGGTGCCCCACGGCGAGAGCGGTATCATCGTGGACGTGAAGGTCTTCACCCGGGAGGGCGGCGACGAGCTGGGCCCCGGCGTGAACATGGTGGTCCGGGTCTACATCGCCCAGAAGCGGAAGATCTCCGTGGGCGACAAGATGGCCGGCCGCCACGGCAACAAGGGCGTGGTCTCCCGGATCATGCCCCAGGAGGATATGCCCTTCCTGCCCGACGGCACCCCCCTGGATATCGTGCTGAACCCCCTGGGCGTGCCCTCCCGTATGAACATCGGCCAGGTGCTGGAGGTCCATTTGGGCCGCGCCGCCCAGGCCCTGGGCTGGAAGGTGGCCACCCCCGTCTTCAACGGGGCCGACGAGAAGGACATCATGGAGCTGCTGGCCCAGGCCGGCCTCTTCCGTGAGGTCTATCCCAACGAGACCATCGCCGGCAAGCAGCTCTATCTCGTCACTGAGGACGGCGCCGACGTGCGCCGCCTGGACGAGGAGGAGATGGCCGACATTCAGCAGATCC
Organism: Oscillospiraceae bacterium; assembly: GCA_902781745.1. Lineage (GTDB taxonomy): Bacteria > Bacillota > Clostridia > Oscillospirales > Oscillospiraceae > Evtepia. The sequence continues at coordinate 4,731 of CACZKM010000039.1, read as the reverse complement.
GCATCTGGAGAGCGGCGGGCCGCCTCCGTCTGGCCGACGGCAAGTCCAAGCTCTACGACGGCCGCACCGGCGAGATGTTCGAGAACCCCGTCACCGTGGGCTACGTCTACTTCCTCAAGCTCCACCACCTGGTGGACGACAAGATCCACGCCCGGTCCACCGGCCCCTACTCCCTGGTCACCCAGCAGCCTCTGGGCGGCAAGGCCCAGTTCGGCGGCCAGCGCTTCGGTGAGATGGAAGTCTGGGCCCTGGAGGCCTACGGCGCGGCCTATACCCTCCAGGAGATCCTGACGGTGAAGTCCGACGACGTCACAGGCCGTGTCCGGACCTACGAGTCCATCGTCAAGGGCCACAACGTGCCCTCTCCCGGCATCCCCGAGTCCTTCAAGGTCCTGGTGAAGGAGCTCCAGGCCCTCTGCCTGGATATCAAGGTCCTGGACGCCCAGGGCGACGAGATCGAGCTGCGGGACGAGGACGAGGACGAGTATCGCAGCATCAACCAGATCCGGGATGACGACGACTATTCCCCCTACAGAAACAACGACTACAACGAAGATGTTCAGTTCGTCTCCGCCGGCTACACCCTCAAGGAGAGCAGCGACGACGACGACCTGGCGGTGAGCGGCTCCTCCGACGGAGAGGACGAGGACAGCTACGAGGACGGCGACGCCGGCTTCGAGGAATAAAAAGGGAGGACGATGAATATGAGTTATGCAGAGTTTGACGCCATTCGCATCGGCATCGCTTCCCCGGAGCAGATCCGTGACTGGTCCTACGGCGAGGTGAAGAAGCCGGAGACCATCAACTACCGCACCCTGAAGCCCGAGCGGGACGGCCTGTTCTGTGAGCGCATCTTTGGCCCCACCAAGGACTGGGAGTGCCACTGCGGCAAGTACAAGAAGATCCGCTACAAGGGCAAGATCTGCGACCGCTGCGGCGTGGAGGTCACCCGCTCCAACGTCCGCCGGGAGCGGATGGGCCATATCGAACTGGCCGCCCCCGTCTCCCACATCTGGTACTTCAAGGGCATCCCCTCCCGGATGGGCCTGCTGCTGGACCTCTCTCCCCGGATCCTGGAAAAGGTCCTGTACTTCGCGGCCTATATCGTCACCGACCCGGGCTACGCCCCCCTGACCAAGAACCAGATCCTCTCCGAAAAGGAGTACCGCGACTTGCGGGAAAAGTATGAGGACGACTTCGACGCCGGCATGGGCGCCGAGGCGGTCCAGAAGCTCCTGGCCGACATCGACCTGGAGGAGCTCTCCACCCAGCTCCGGGAGGAGCTCCAGCACGCCTCCGGCCAGAAAAAGGCCCGGATCGTCAAGCGCCTGGAGGTGGTGGACGCCTTCCGCATCTCCGGCAACAAGCCCGAGTGGATGGTCATCAACGTCCTGCCGGTGATCCCCCCGGAGATCCGGCCCATGGTCCAGCTGGACGGCGGCCGCTTCGCCACCTCCGACCTCAACGACCTCTACCGCCGGGTCATCAACCGCAACAACCGTCTGAAGCGGCTCATCCAGCTCAAGGCCCCCGACATCATCGTCCGCAACGAGAAGCGGATGCTTCAGGAGGCCGTGGACGCCCTCATCGACAACGGCCGCCGGGGCCGCGCCGTCACCGGCGCCAACAACCGGGCCCTCAAGTCCCTGTCCGATATGCTCAAGGGCAAGCAGGGCCGCTTCCGCCAGAACCTGCTGGGCAAGCGGGTGGACTATTCCGGCCGTTCCGTTATCGTTGTCGGCCCTGAGCTGAAGATCTATCAGTGCGGCCTGCCCAAGGAGATGGCCATCGAGCTCTTCCGCCCCTTCGTCATGAAGAAGCTGGTGGAGGACGGCGTGGCCAACAACATCAAGTCCGCCAAGAAGATGGTGGACCGGGGCCGGGCCGAGGTCTGGGACGCCCTGGACTTCATCATCAAGGAGCATCCCGTGATGCTCAACCGCGCCCCCACCCTCCACCGTCTGGGCATCCAGGCCTTCGAGCCGGTGCTGGTGGAGGGCCGGGCCATTAAGCTCCACCCCCTGGTGTGCACCGCCTTCAACGCCGACTTCGACGGCGACCAGATGGCCGTCCACGTCCCCCTGTCCGCCGAGGCCCAGGCGGAGGCCCGCATCCTGATGCTTTCCGCCAACAACCTCCTGCGGCCTCAGGACGGCGGCCCTGTCACCGTCCCCACCCAGGATATGGTGCTGGGCTCCTACTACCTGACCTACGAGAAGGACGCCCCCGCGGACCCCGCCTTCATCTATCCCTCCGCCGGCGAGGTGGTCATGGCCCTGGAGGCCGGGAAGCTGGAGGAGAGCCAGCGGGTGTGGATCGACACCGAGGACCGGCTCCTGCCCACCTCCGCCTATGAGTGCCGCCGGGCTGTGGCGGCGGGGGAGGACCCCAGAGAGGTCCTTCACGCCTTCGCCAGCCCCGAAGAGGCCCGTCTGGCCTACGACGAGGGCCAGTTGGAGCTCCACGTACCCATTCTGGTCCGCATGACCGCCCAGGTGGACGGGGAGACCCGCCACCAGTTGGTCCGCACCACGGTGGGCCGCCTGATCTTCAACGAGGGTATCCCCCAGGACCTGGGCTTTGTGGACCGCTCCGACCCCAACCAGGTCTTTGAGCCGGAGATCAACTTCGTCTGCGGCAAGAAGCAGTTGGGCAAGATCATCGACAAGTGCATCACCCACCATGGCTTCACCCAGTCCGCCGAGGTGCTGGACACCATCAAGGCCAGAGGCTATCATTACTCCACCCTGGGCTCCCTGACCGTCTCCATCTACGACATGACCGTTCCCCAGCAGAAGTATCCCCTCATCCGGGACACCGAGAAGGAGATCGTCAAGATCGAGCGGCAGTTCAAGCGGGGCTTCCTCACCAACGACGAGCGGTACCGCCTGGTGGTCAAGGCCTGGGAGCAGACCACCAAGGACGTCACCGACGCCCTCCAGGGCGGCCTGGACCACTACAACCCCATCTTCATGATGGCCGACTCCGGCGCCCGTGGCTCCATGGCTCAGATCCGTCAGTTGGCCGGCATGCGCGGCCTGATGGCCGACACCTCCGGCCGCACCATCGAGATCCCCATCAAGGCCAACTTCCGTGAGGGCCTGTCCGTCCTGGAGTACTTTATCTCCTCCCGAGGCGCCCGGAAGGGCCTGGCCGACACCGCCCTGCGGACCGCCGACTCGGGCTATCTGACCCGCCGTCTGGTGGACGTGTCCCAGGAGGTCATCATCCGGGAGCACGACTGCGGCACCACCGAGGGTATCACCGTCAGCGAGATCGAGGAGAACGGCCAGGTCATCGAGACCTTCGCCGAGCGCCTCAAGGGCCGCTATCCCGTGGAGGACGTGACGGACCCCGCCACCGGCGAGCTCCTCTTCTCCAAGGATCACATGCTTACCCTGGACGACGCCAAGGTCCTGGAGGACCGGGGCATCCACAGCCTGAAGATCCGCTCCGTGCTCACCTGCCGGGCCCGCACCGGCGTCTGCTCCCGGTGCTACGGCATCAACCTGGCCATCGGGGAGCCTGTGGGCGAGGGCGAGGCGGTCGGCATCATCGCCGCCCAGTCCATCGGCGAGCCCGGCACTCAGCTTACCATGCGTACCTTCCACACCGGCGGCGTGGCCGGCGGCGACATCACCCAGGGTCTTCCCCGTGTCGAGGAGCTGTTCGAGGCCCGGAAGCCCAAGAAGATGGCCCAGTTGGCGGAGATCAGCGGCAAGGTCACCCTGGAGGAGAGCAAGCGCATCACCATCTGCAACGTGACCATCACCGGCGACGACGGCGAGACCGTCACCTACGCCCTGCCCTACAGCGCCGGCATCCGGTGCCACGACGGGGACTATGTCACCAAGGGCGACCAGCTCACTGAGGGCGCCCTGTCCCCCCACGAGGTCCTGCGGATCCGCGGCGTGTCCGCCGTCCACGATTACCTCATCCGGGAGGTCCAGAAGCCCTACCGCCAGCAGGGCGTTGACATCAACGACAAGCACATCGAGATCATCGTCCGCCAGATGATGCGGAAGGTCCGGGTGGAGGACGCGGGAGATTCCGAGCTCCTCTCCGGCTCCACCATCGAGGTCATCGAGTTCCTGGACGCCCAGACGGCGGTCCAGGCCCGCATCGACGCCGGCGAGACCCATGAGGACGGCTCCGAGCTGGTCCTCCCCACCGCCACCACCCTGCTCATGGGCATCACCAAGGCCTCCCTGGCCACCGACTCCTTCCTCTCCGCCGCCTCCTTCCAGGAGACCACCAAGGTCCTGACCGAGGCCGCCATCAAGGGCAAGGTGGACCACCTGGTGGGGCTGAAGGAGAACGTCATCATCGGCAAGCTCATCCCCGCCGGGTCCGGCCTGGCCATGTACCGCCAGATGAACCCCCGGGAGGAGGCTTCCCCCGCCCGCCGCACCGGCTACCGGGCCGTGGCGGAGGCCGTGACCGAGCTCCACGCCCAGGACATGGAGGTCGAGGAGCCCCTGGAGGCCGAGGAGGAGATCGTCGGCATCTCCTTCGACGAGCCTGCCGGCGCCTCCGATGAGGTCGTGAGCATCACCTTCGACGAATAAGCCTCTCTTTTGTTGACAAAACCAAAAACGGCCGCGGGCTTCCGCGGCCGTTTTCGAGACTGTCATACTAGGGCCTGTTTGAAAAACGTCAATATGCCCACTGGCGGGTCTATTTCCGCCATATTTCGCCAAATTTTCTTGAAATCCATACAGGATTCCTGCA
>CACZKM010000038.1 GCA_902781745.1 Oscillospiraceae bacterium | reverse complement strand
GTTTGAGACTGCATGAGACGGTATGACGCGCTTGCGCGGCATGCGCGTGCGCAGCACGCGGATTCCCAAATTAAAGTTTTTAATTTGGGAATAGTATTACATACTCTCCCGAAGGATCTCCGAGACCTCCTGCCGGGTCAGGACCTTGTACCCGCCCTTCAGGATGGTGGCCCCGTCGGCGATCCCCTCGATCATCTCCTCGGTGACGCCCAGCTCCCGGAGGTGGAGCGCGACGCCCAGCTCCTTCATCCAGGCTTCCATGGCCGCCAGCCCCGCCAGGGCCACGGCCTCGTCGGTCTTTCCCTCGGGCCGGACCTCCCAGACCACCTCCGCGAACCGCTTGAACCGGGGCAGGCCGTGGGGGAGCATCCGGCGGTAGTAGGGGAGGGAGACGGCGGAGAGGGTCATGCCGTGGGTGGCGTCGGTGAAGGCGCTCACCGACTGGCCCAGCTTGTGGACCATCCAGTCGGTGGTCTTCCCCTTCTCCACCAGGGTATTCAGGGCCCAGGTGGCGGTCCACATGAGGTTGCTCCGGGCCTGGTAGTCATAGGGGTCCCGGATCGCCGCCCGGCTGCTGTGGATCAGGGAGCGCATGAGGCCCTCCATGATGTAGTCCGAGGTGCAGTCGTCCAGGTCGGTGAGATACTGCTCCAGGATGTGGGACATGATGTCGAAGATCCCGGCGGTCATCTGGTATTTGGGCAGGGAGTAGGTAAAGACCGGGTCCAGGATGGAGAACTTCGGGTAGGCCGCCTCGCCGAACTCCGGCCCCACCTTCCGCTTGGTGACGGGGTTGGTGATGACCGACCCGGAGTTCATCTCCGACCCGGTGCCCACCATGGTCAGCACACACCCCACGGGGATCACCCGGTTGTCCGGCGGCTCCCGGCGGACGTAATACTTCTCCCAGGGGTCCTCCTCGCACCAGGCGGACACCGCCACCCCCTTGGCGTAGTCGCAGCAGGACCCGCCGCCCACCGCCAGCAGCAGGTCCACGTTGTGGGCCCGGGCGATGCGGCAGCCCTCATAGAGCTTGTCCGTGGTGGGGTTGGGCATGACGCCGGGGTCCTCCACGATCTCCTTCCCGGTCTCCCGCAGCAGGGCCGTCACCTGGTCGTAGATCCCGTTTTTCTTGATGGACCCGCCGCCGTAGATGAGCTGGACCTTGGGCCCGTAGTTGGGCAGCTCCAGGGCCAGGGCGGAGAGGGCCCCGCGGCCGAAGTAGAGGACGGTGGGGTTGTAATAGACAAAGTTTCCCAGCATAGGAAGACCTCCTGTTCCCGTTTTTCTCCAGTATAGCAAGCAGACGGAGAAAAAACAACAAGGCTCCTCCCGGTTTCCCGGGAAGAGCCTTGTGTCAATCTGTCAGCGTCTTTTCCAGGCAGACCAGCCGCACCCCGGGGATGCCGTTGAATGCGCAGTCCACGATTCCCGGCTCCGTATAGCCCAGCTTGGCGTACAGAGCCCGGGCGGTCCGGTTGCGCTCGTTGGTGTCCATCCGCAGGTAGGGGCAGCCGTGGGCCCGGGCGTAGTCCTCATAGCAGGCCACGAACCGGGAGCCGTAGCCCTTTCCGCTCTCTGCGGGGGCCACCACCAGGGTGTGGAGGACCATGACCTGCTCCGGCGGGGCGTCAGCGGCCCAGGGGCAGTTGGCGTACTCCGGCACCTGCTCCTGGTTGATTCTGGCGGCGGCAACGATCCGCCCGCCTGCCTCCAGGACGAACATATCCCCCGCCCGGATGGCGGCCTCCGCCGTGGCCCGGGTGGGGTAGATGGACCGGACCCAGCCGATGGTGGTCCGCCCGGCCTCCTCGCCGGTGTGGATCTCCTGGTAAATGGCGTCGATGGCGTCCAGGTCGCTGAGGGTGGCAAGTCGCATCATGGGGCACTCCTTTCCTGTTCCAGGGCGGCGGCTGTCTGCTTTGTCTCCCGCTGCTGGCCGATGGAGATGACGGGGATGGTCAGCAGGATCAGGGCGAAGCCGAAATAGTCGGCGGGGGTGAAGGAATCCTTCAGCACCAGCACCGACAGCACCACGGCGGTGAGGGGCTCCACCGCCGAGAGCACCACCCCGGCCACGGGGCCAACCAACTGCACCCCCCGCATATAGGCGGAGAAGGCCAGCACGGTCCCGCCCAGGATGATGACGGCCATGAAGCCGATGAGCTGGGAATTGACGATGGCGGGAACGGTCCAGGGGCGGAAGAGCGCGGTCATGACCCCGCCGCCCAGGAGCATCCCCCAGCCCATGGTGGGCAGCAGGCCGTATTTCTTCATGAGGGAGAGGGGAAGGAGGGTGTTCACCGCCGAGCTCACCGCGCACAGCAGCCCCATGACCAGGGCCGCCGGGGAGACGCTGAGACGGGTCAGGTCGAAATGGGTGGCGCAGGCAAAGACGCCCACTACCACCAATACTACCCCCGCCGCCTCATAGAACCGGGGCCGTCTTCTCTCCCGCAGGATGGTAAAGAGCAGGATGAAGATGGGGCAGATATAGCACATCACCGTGGAGAAGGCCACGTTGGCCAACTGGATGGCGCCGTAAAAGGTATACTGGGAGGTGGCCACGCCGCAGAGGGCGTAGACCAGCAGCAGCCCCAGGGCCCGCCGGTCCCGCCACACCTGCCCCAGCACCGGCCCCATGGTCAGCCGGGCCAGAAGGAGGAAGAGGAGACCGGCCAGCACCAGGCGGATGGGCACCAGCCACCCGGCGGTGACGGTGTTGTTCCGGAAGAGGGCCTGGCCGCAGGCCCCGGCCACGGCCCACAGGACACCCCCGGAGATGGCCAGGCAATAGCCCAGCCGGGGAGAAGAGAACATCCTGCCGTCCGCCTCCTTTCTGCCGATGGATAGAAACACCCCCCGGACCCTCGGCCCAGGGGGTGCGAGACCGTGAAAAAGCCTCGCAGAGTTCCGTTTTCCGCAGAAAACGGAAGAAAATCAAATCATTTTTTTGCCGGCTTTGTCGGTGAAAAAATACTTCTCGCGGCAGGAGTGTGCCCGAAGGGCGCGCGAGTGCAGCGTAGTCCCCCTCGTGTCAAGAAAGGCGTCAGCCTTTTTTGACACGCCGGCACCCCCCGGACCCTCGGCCCAGGGGGTGCGTCGGTGGATTCGTTATCTTCTCCGGTCAAAGATCTTGAAGATCTCCTGATAGGGGTCGTCGCCCTCCGGGGCGGGGGCGGCGGGCTGACCAGCCGGGGCCTCCCGCTTCTTCTGGGGGACCGGGTTGGAGCCGGGGTTCTCCTCAAAGCCTGTGGCGATGACGGTGACCACGATCTCGTCCTCCAGCTTCTCGTCGAAGGTGGCGCCGAAGATGAACAGGGCGTCGGGGTCGGCGGCGTCCTGGACCATGTTGGTGGCCAGCTCCACTTCCTCCAGGCCCATGTTGGTGGAGCCGGTGACGTTGACCAGGATGCCCTTGGCGCCGTTGATGGTGGTTTCCAGCAGGGGGCTGGAGATGGCCCGCTGGGCGGCGTCCTGGGCCTTCCGCTGGCCGGCGGCCCGGCCGATGCCCATGTGGGCCAGACCGGCGTCCTTCATGACGGCGGTGACGTCGGCAAAGTCCATGTTGATGAAGCCGGTGTTGTTGATGATGTCGGAGATGGCCTGGACCGCCTGGCGGAGCACGTCGTCGGCGATCTCAAAGGCGTTGGACAGGGTGATCTTCCGCTCCGACACGTATTTCAGCCGGTCGTTGGGGATGATGACCAGGGAGTCCACCTTGCCCAGCAGCTCCTCGATGCCGGCCTCGGCCTGCTCCATCCGGCGGCGGCCCTCAAAGGAGAAGGGCTTGGTGACCACGCCCACGGTGAGAATGCCCATCTCCCGGGCGATGGTGGCCAGAATGGGAGCCGCGCCGGTGCCGGTGCCGCCGCCCATGCCGGCGGTGATGAACAGGATGTCCGCCCCCCGGATCTCGTTGGCAAGCTGCACCCGGCTCTCCTCGGCGGAGCGGAGGCCGATCTCGGGGTCCGAGCCCGCGCCCTGGCCGGCGGTGACCCCGGCGCCGATCTGGACCTTATGGTCTGCCGTGGAGGCGTTGAGCGCCTGCCGGTCGGTATTCACGGCGATGAACTCCACGCCGTTGGCGCCCAGAGCCATCATATGGTTGACCACGTTGCTGCCGCCGCCGCCCACGCCTACCACGCGGATATCTACAATGGGCTCCATGCCTTTCTCTACGCCCAAACTCATATTCAGCCCTCCCGATCAACGATGAAATAGCTTGCTGTAAGCAAAAAACAAGAATACACACGAAATGCATACTAATATAAAATCAGTATAACGGGGGCGGAGGCTCCGGTCAAGGAAAAAATGGTTACAGCTTGCTTTCAAACCGCAAGATTTAGAAAAACCCGCGGGTTTTTCCGCCTCATCTTGACATTTTCCGGGGGAGAAGGTATTCTTGTCCAAGAAAAACCGCGAGACTGGAGGCATGGAATATGAAACGAATGATCGCTGCGGTCCTGACCCTGCTCCTGGCCGTGGCCCTGTGCGCCTGCGGCGGGGAGAAGATCCCCGACTCCCCCTATCTGGGGACCTGGACCGCCGTTTCGGCCCAATTCGGGGACGCGGACGTTCCCATCGACGAGGTCTTCCCCGGCGGGATGGTCCTGGAGCTCCAGGCCAGCGGCGTCTGCCAGTTGACCCTGGGAGACCAGTCCGACCCGGCTAGCTGGTCGGCCGCAGACGGAAACATCACCATCAGCGACGGCGAGACCGACCTGCTGGGCACCGTAGACGAGGACGCCATCGTCCTGGAGATCAGCGGGATGTACATCACCCTGACCCGGGGAGCGGAAGAGAGCGCCGGAGAGACCGAGGAAGCTCCCGCGGAAGCTGAGGAATCCCCCGCGGAGACCGAGGAAGCCCCTGCGGAGGCTGAGGAAGCCCCCGCGGAGACCGAGGAAGTTCCCACAGAGGCTGAGGAAGCCCCCGTGGAGGAGACTGCGGAAGAGGCAGCCTGAGCAGCAAACGATTCTGCTCCAAGGACCGGGAAGCGGTGGCTTCTCGGTCCTTTCCTTCATAAAACTTTAAGATATTACCGGATTGACAGCCCGCCGCCGGGTGGCTACAATGGGGGCGGAAAGGATATAGGAAACCTTGTTTTGAAAGGAGATCCCGTCATGAAGAGACAAACCATCCAAGCCCTGCTCCTGGCTGCCGGTCTGGCCCTGTCCCTGGCCGCCTGCGGCGCCCAGCCCGCCGAACCCACCCAGGAGGCGGCCGAGGCGGTCGCCGAGACCGCGGAGGATACCGGGACCGAGGAGGCGCCCGCCGCTCTCCCTGCCACCGAGGACGAGGCCGTGGCCCAGGCCCTGCTGGCCCAGGCCCGGAGCGGCTATGCCCAGGGCGAGTGCCCCGCCGAAGGCCATGCCATCCTGGGAACGGAGACCGGGGAGGATGGGAGCACCGTGGTCTACGCCCAGTGCAGCGTGGGCAATTACGGCTTCGTCAACGGCAACTTTGAGCAGGTTTCCGGCTCCGGCGTCATTCCCAGCCGCCTGACATTTGCCAAGGGCGAAGACGGCAGCCTGACCTTGACCGATTACTGGGAAGCGGAGGACGGCTCACGGTATGAGCCCTCCATCAAGGAGACATTCCCGGAGGAGCTGGTGGACCTGGCCCTGGATACCGAGTTCTACACCAACGATCTCTTCGCAGCGAAACGGGTTTACGCGGAGACCTATCTGGCCGAGATCGGCCGGGAGGCGGAGATCGGGGATTACGCCGACTTTGACCATCCTCTGGCCACCGATGCGGGCATGAGCGTGGAGGTCTCCAACGCCCTGTTGGAGGAGATGTGGAACTACCCCTTCTTCCTGGGCAATGAGGAGCGCATCGAGGATGGCGTCCGCTGGGTCTACAGCAGTGAATGGGAGCCTGTCGAGGACGGCGGCACCGCCACCTACACCAAGACCAACTTCGACACCGGCGAGGTGGCCGAACGGCACGTCTTTCAGGTCACCGGAGATACTTACACCGAAGTGACCGAGGCGCAGTCCTGACGCCATGGAGAAGATCGACGCCGAGAGGAAGACGGCCCTCCGCCGGGGAAGAGACCTGGGCCTGACGTTTTTGTTTTACGCCTTTGCGGGCTGGTGCTACGAATCCCTCTTTCTCTGCCCCATCCGGGAGCATCAGTTCGTCAACCGGGGATACCTCTTCGGCCCCTGGCTGCCCATCTACGGCTTCGGCGCCCTGATCCTCCTGGGGATGCTCTCCCGTCTCCGGCAGACCCAGGGCCCATGGAGCCGGCGGCTTCTCCGCGCCCTGGCGGCCTTCCTCGCCATCACTCTCCTGGCCACGGCCGTGGAGCTGGCGGCCGCCTATGTGATCCAGGCGGCGGGGAAGGACTTTTCCGTCCTCTGGTACTACGGAAGCTACTCCTTCAACTTCCAGGGCCGGGTGGCCCTCTGGCCCTCGGTCCGGTTCGGTATCGTGGGGATGCTCGTGCTCTACGTCCTCCAGCCCCTTCTGGATGGGGTCCTCCGGGGGCCGGGGCGGCAGAAGGGGCTGGACATCGCATTCCTTCTGCTGGGCGCCCTGTTCCTGGCCGACCTGCTGGCGCGGCACTGGCTGGGCAGCAATTTCACAGCATAAAAACAGAGACACAGGATGGTTCCGCAAAGCCGTCCTGTGTCTCTGCTTGTCTGAGGCGATCAGCACCCCGCCGGGTCCACCCCCACCACGGTGAGGACCCCGTCCGCCACGGTGAACTTCACGTCCACCGTCCCGAAGGCCATGCCGTAGACCCGGGCCGGGTCGTCCTGGTAGGAGGGACGGGGGTCCTGGGCCAGGACGCCCACCAGGGAGTCCCGGGCGGAGAGGGGGACCTTTTCCAGGAGGACCTGGGGGAAGTCCACTACCAGCCGGTAGCCCCGGTACCCGTCGGTAAAGCCCCCCAGGGCGTCGGGGTGGGAGTCGGTGTAGGGAAGGTAGGGCTTGATATCAAAGATGGGGGTCCGGTCCAGGAGGTCCGCCCCGGTGACGTGGATGACGGGCCCCAGCCTGGGGTCCTGCTCGATGGCCTCGATCTTCACCGAGGAGAGCCCAATGGCATTGGGACGGAAGGGGGACCGGGTGGCGAAGACACCCATCCGGGTGTTGCCCCCCAGCCGGGGCGGGCGGACGGTGGGAGACCACCCTGCCCGGACGGCCTTGGAAAAGGACCAGATCACCCAGAGGTGGGAAAAGCCCTCCAGCCCCCGGAGGGCGTCGGGGTTGCGGTATTCCGGCTCGAAGACGATGGTGGACCGGAGGGACTCCACCAGTCCACTCTGCCGGGGGATGCCGAACTTGGCGGGGAAGGGGGAGCGCATGGTGGCGATGACCTGCATGGGGACGGCGTCTGACATAGTACCACCCTTTCCGTGGATTGCTGCCTTGTAGTATACCGTCCCCAGGGCATTTCCGCAAGAGATTTGCGGAAATGGGCCGGGAAGGCTTGTTCCCGAAGGGAAAAGCGGGTATAATACCCCGGTGACTTGACGCGGACCCAAAGCATATCCCCAATTAACCAATTAAATTGAAAGAGAGAAGGAACTATGCCATGAGCAAGCAGATCACCGCCCAGCAGGCCGTGGAGCTGGTAAAGGACGGGTGCACCCTCACCACCACGGGCTTCAACGGCTTCGGCTGTCCCGAGGACCTGATCATGTCCCTGGCGGAGCGGTACGACCGCACCGGCCACCCCCTGGACCTGAAGCTGGTCAAATGCACCAGCCAGGGAGACGGAAAGGGGAGAGGGGTCAGCCACCTGGCCGCCAAGCCCGGGATGTTCCGGGAGGTCATCCTCACCCACATGGGCTACGACCCCGGCCTGCGGAAGCTGGCGGCGGAGGAGGGCGCGGCCTTTTTCATGCTCCCCCTGGGGAACCTGATGCAGCTTTTCCGGGCCATCGCCGGGGGTCTCCCCGGGGCCATTTCCACCACGGGCATCGGCACCTTTGCCGACCCCCGCAACGGCGGCGGCAAGGCCAACCAAAAGGCGAAGGACTCCGGCAAGGAGATCGTCTCCCTGGTGGAGCTGGGAGGCCAGGAGTGTCTGTTCTATCCCTCCTTCCCCATCGACGTCTGCTTCATCCGGGCCACCCTGGGGGATGAGTCCGGCAACCTGTCCATCCGGGACGAGGCCATGAGCATCGAGCAGTTCGAGGTGGCCGCCGCCGTCCACAACTCCGGCGGCATCGTCATTGCCCAGGTGGACCGGGTGGTGAAAACCGGCACCATCCCCACAAAGGACGTCCTCATCCACGGCTTCATGGTGGACTACCTGGTGGAGGGCCGACCTGAGTACAGCAAACAGAGCTTCGTCACTGACCTCTTCCGGCCGGAGATCGCCGGCCTGGCCACCGTCCCCGCCGCGGGCTTCGGGGCCCTGGACCTGGGCCCCCGGAAGGTCTGCTGCCGCCGGGCAGCCATGGAGCTGCGGCCCAACTCCCTCATCAACCTGGGCATCGGGATGCCCGGGGGCATCGGCTCCGTAGCCGAGGAGGAGGGCATTGCCCACCTGCTGACCCTGTCCATGGAGTGCGGCCCCATTGGCGGCATCCCCCTGGGGGGCATCGACTTCGGCGCGGCGGTAAACCCCGAGGCCATGTACCGCATGGCGGACATTCTCCAGCTTTACGACGGCGGTGCCCTGGACATGGCGGTCCTGGGCTTTGCCGAGGCGGACGCCGCCGGCAGCGTCAACGCCCACAGCTTTTCCGGCCGCACCGTGGGGGCCGGGGGCTTCATCGACATCACCCAGAACGTGAAGAAGCTCTGCTTTATGGGTACCTTCACCGCCGGGAAGGAGCAGGACATTGCCATTGAAAACGACGGCGTAGTCATCCGGGCCTCCGGGAAGCAGAAGAAGTTCCTGGACCGGGTGGAGGCCATCACCTTCTCCGGCCCCGAGGCGGTGCGGAAGGGCCAGGAGGTCCTGTACATCACCGAGCGGGCGGTGTTCCGCCTGACGGACAAGGGCCTGGTCCTGGCCGAGATCGCCCGGGGGGCGGACCTCCGGCGGGACATTCTGGACCAGATGGAATTTGCCCCCGTGGTCCCCGAGGAGATTCCCTTCATGGACGCCCGGCTCTTCCGGGAGGGCCCCATGGGCCTGACGTTCTGAGAAAACCACTGAACCCCAGAAAGGAACGCGCTATGCTACAGGATATTGCCCCCAGCCGCTACCATGTGGAATACACCGACAAGCAGCCCGACGCGGACAGCCTCTGCTTCGCCTTCCGGGGACGGGAGGTCCTGGAAGCCCGGCAGGATGGGGGCTTTGTCCTGCCGCGCTGGAAGGAACTGGCCCCCTTCGCTTCCGCCGTCCGGTATCTCTTTCGGATCGATGAGCAGGACTACTTCCTGGCTGATCTGCGGGGAGAGGAGATCCCGCCGGGCTATGACTGGCTGGACTACCGGGAGGGGCAGAAGCAGAAGCCCAAGGCCTTCCACTTTGCCGAGACAACGGCCTACCACCTCTATGTCTGGTACCGGGACAACCGGTTCTGCGGCCGGTGCGGCGGAAAGACGGAGCAGGATAAGACAGAGCGGATGCTCCGCTGCCCCGTCTGCGGCAATATGATCTACCCCAAGATCGCCCCGGCGGTCATCGTGGCCCTCACCGACGGGGACAGGCTCCTCATGACCCGCTACCGGGGCCGGCCCTACAAGGGCTACGCCCTCATCGCCGGGTTCAACGAGGTGGGGGAGACCATGGAGGACACCGTCCGCCGGGAGATCATGGAGGAGGTGGGCCTTCACTGCAAGGACATCCGCTACTGCGGCAGCCAGCCCTGGGGCACCGAGAGCAACCTTCTCCTGGGCTACTTCGCCAAGCTGGACGGGGACGCCGCCATTCGCCTGGACCGCCAGGAGCTGTCTGAGGCGGAGTGGCTGGACCGGGAGGAGATCGACATCCCCGCCGACGGCTACAGCCTCACCAACCACATGATCCAGGTATTCCTCCGGGGAGAAGAGCCTTGACAAAAAGAAATCCCAACGTTGGTTTTTGAAAAGAAAAGTCAAATTTGAAGGAAAACGCCCTGTTGCTTGCAAAAGCGGCAGGGCGTTTTGCACAAAAAATGGCAAAGGTAACGCCGGGGAGCAAAAGCGATTCCGCCAAAATTTTGCGGGAAGTCTCATGAGTTGGTCCGAATAATCGGCGAAAAACGAAATTGTGTTGCTAGGTTGCACAATTTTACAGCTCAATTTTTGTCGCATTTTTCTCTCTTGGCATTCTTCTGACAATCAGACGGGTTTTGCGCAGGAAGTTTGGACAGAACCTTCATTTACAAAAAATGAGGATAATGCTAGGATGATACCAATTAAAACGCAGCCTTACCAGGCTTGGACAGCGGACCCCGGTTCCGTACAGGTTAGGAGGAATCATCATGGCAAGAAAGCAAAAGACGATGGACGGCAACACCGCGGCGGCCCATGTGGCCTATGCCTTTACCGAAGTCGCGGCCATCTACCCCATCACCCCGTCCTCTGTCATGGCGGAGCTGTCGGACAAGTGGTCAGCGGAGGGCCGGAAGAATATGTTCGGCCAGCCCGTCAAGGTCTCGGTGATGCAGTCTGAGGGCGGCGCCGCCGGCGCGGTCCACGGCTCCCTGACGGCGGGGGCCCTGACCACCACCTTCACCGCCTCCCAGGGCCTGCTGCTGATGATCCCCAATATGTATAAGATCGCCGGCAGTCTGCTCCCCGGGGTCACCCACGTCTCCGCCCGGGCTCTGGCCACCCACGCCCTGTCCATCTTCGGGGACCACTCCGACGTCATGTCCTGCCGGTCCACGGGCTACGCCATGCTGTGCTCCAACAATCCCCAGGAGGTCATGGACCTTGGCGCCGTGGCCCATCTGGCGGCCATCGGCGGCCGGGTGCCCTTCCTCCACTTCTTCGACGGCTTCCGCACCTCCCACGAGATCCGCAAGGTGGAGATGTGGGACTACGAGGACCTGAAGGAAATGGTGGACATGGACGCCGTGGACGCCTTCCGGGCCCGGGCCCTGAACCCCGACCACCCGGTCCTCCGTGGCTCCGCCCAGAACCCGGATATCTTCTTCCAGAGCAACGAGACCCGGAACCAGTACTATGAGGCTCTCCCCGGCGTGGTGGAGGAGTACATGGGCAAGGTCAACGCCAAGCTGGGCACCAACTATCAGCTCTTCAACTACTACGGCCACCCCGAGGCCGAGACCGTCATGGTGGCCATGGGCTCCGTCTGCGACGCCGTGGAGGAGATCGTGGACTTCAAGAACGCCCAGGGGGAGAAATACGGCCTGGTCAAGGTCCATCTCTTCCGTCCCTTCGCCACCGACCGCTTCCTGGCGGCCCTCCCCGCCACGGTGAAAAACGTGGTGGTCATGGATCGCTGCAAAGAGCCCGCCTCCATCGGCGAGCCCCTGTATCAGGACGTGGTGGCCTCCCTGGCCCGGTCTGCTGACCTTGCCTCGGTCCGCGTGGTGGGCGGCCGGTATGGCCTGGGCTCCAAGGACACCACCCCCGGCGGTATCCTGGCGGCCTTCAAAAACGGCCAGAGCGAGAAGCCCCTTAACAGCTTCACCATCAATATCAACGACGACGTGACCCACCGGTCCCTCCCCATCGACGAGGAGCCCGACGTGGCCGACGAGGGCACCATCGCCTGCAAATTCTGGGGCTTCGGCGGCGACGGCACCGTGGGCGCCAACAAGAACTCCATCAAGATCATCGGCGACAACACCGATCTGAAGGTCCAGGCCTACTTCCAGTACGACTCCAAGAAGACCGGCGGCGTCACCATCAGCCACCTGCGCTTCGGGAAGAACGAGATCAAGGCCTCCTACTACGTCACCAAGGCGGACTTCGTGGCCTGCCACCTGCCCGCCTACATCGAGAAGTTCGACATCGTCCAGGACATCAAGCCCGGCGGCACCTTCCTCCTCAACTGCCCCTGGAACGAGCAGGAGCTGGAGGAGCACCTGCCCGCCGCCGCCAAGCGGTACCTGACCCAGAACAACATCCGCATGTTCACCTGCGACGCCACCCATAAGGCCATCGAGCTGGGCATGGGCAACCGGTCCAACACCATCCTCCAGGCTGCCTTCTTCAAGCTGGCCAACGTCATTCCCGTGGACGAGGCGGTCCAGCACATGAAGGACGCCATCGTCAAGAGCTACGGCCACAAGGGCATGGACATCATCATGATGAACTGGAACGCCGTGGACGCCGGCGTGGAGGGCGTGAAGGAGATCCACATCCCCCTGGGCTGGGTTGACGCCGCGGACCAGGAGGCGGAGCCCGTCATCGACACCGACCGCCCCGAGGTGGCCCAGTACGTCAAGGACGTGATGATCCCCGCCAACGCCATGCGCGGCGACGCCATTCCCGTCTCCAAGCTTATGTCCGGAGCCGACGGCACCCTTCCCCAGGGCACCGCCGCCTTTGAGAAGCGGGGCGTGGCGGTCTCCGTTCCCCAGTGGGACGAGGAGGCCTGCATCCAGTGCAACCGCTGCGCTTATATCTGTCCCCACGCCTGCATCCGGCCCATGGTCATGGACGCCGACGAGGTGGTCTCCGCCCCCCGGCAGACCCGGATGCACGATATGCGGGGCAAGGGCTGTGAGATCTATGCCTACACCATGACGGTTTCCGTCCTGGACTGCACCGGCTGCGGCTCCTGCGTGGAGGCCTGCCCGGCCAAGACCAAGGCCCTGGTCATGAAGCCCCTGGAGACCCAACTGGACCAGCAGGTGGTCTTCGACTACGGCGTGAAGACCGTCACCAAGAAAAACACCCCCTACGCCAAGGAGACCGTCAAGGGCAGCCAGTTCGAGCAGCCCCTCTTCGAGTTCTCCGGCGCCTGCGCCGGCTGCGGCGAGACCCCCTACGTCAAGCTGGTGACCCAGATGTTCGGCGAGCGGATGTATATCGCCAACGCCACGGGCTGCACCTCCATCTGGGGCGGCTCCGCCCCCTCCACCCCCTACACCGTCAACCGGGAGGGGAGAGGCCCCGCCTGGGAGAACTCCCTCTTCGAGGACGGCGCCGAGTTCGGCTACGGCATGAACCTGGCGGTGAACGCCCGGCAGAACGCCGCCGCGGACCTGGCCCGGGAGATCAGCCAGAACGAGCAGACGCCCCCCGCCGTCACCCTCTGCGCCCAGAAGTGGCTCAACCACCGGAAGGAGACCGAGGGCTCCCGGACCACCGGCGACGCCCTGACCCAGGCTCTGGCCAAGGCCATCTCCGCCGGGGCGGCCAACGCCGAGCAGCTCCAGGCTCTCTACGGGATGCGGGATATGTTTGCCCGGAAATCCGTGTGGGCCTTCGGCGGCGACGGCTGGGCCTATGACATCGGCTACGGCGGCGTGGACCACGTCCTGGCCTCCGGAGAGAACGTCAACATCCTGGTGCTGGACACCGAGGTCTACTCCAACACCGGCGGCCAGGCCTCCAAGGCAACCAACACCGGCGCCGTGGCCCAGTTCGCCGCGGCGGGCAAGTCCGTCCAGAAGAAGGACCTGGCGGCCATCGCCATGGCCTACGGCAACGTCTACGTGGCCCAGGTGGCCATGGGCGCGGACTACAACCAGACCCTCCAGGCTCTTATCGAGGCCGAGTCCTATCCCGGCACCTCCATCGTCATTGCCTACGCACCCTGCATCAGCCACGGCATCAAGATGGGCATGAAGAACGCCATGCTGGAGATGAAGGTGGCGGTGGAGTCCGGCTACTGGCACCTCTTCCGCTACGATCCCCGCCGGGCGGAGAAGGGGCGCAACCCCTTCCAGCTGGACTCCCACGAGCCCATCATGGACTTCCAGGAGTTCCTCCAGGGCGAGGTGCGCTACTCCTCCCTGAACCTCACCTTCCCCGACCGGGCCAAGGAGCTCTTTGCCAAGGCCGAGAAGGAGGCCAAGGCCAAGTACCGCCGTCTGGTGGATCTGAGCAAGCACTGGGAAGCGCCCCAGGCGGAATGAATCTGTTAGGAACGAAACTTCACATAGGAAACGGCCCCGAGAACGTCGAAACCGGCGCTCCGGGGCCGTTTCCGTTTTGACTTTTGGGGTGAGCGCGGTATAATGATAGGGAATCTGACCGAAAAGGAGTGAGACCATGAAGAAGCATAAGTTCTTTGCATGGATGACGATCTGCTGTTTTCTGCTGACTATGGTGACAGGCTACAAAAGAAAGTGAGAAAAAATGCAGGAAAAAACTTGTTCGCCGTCAAATCCTGTGGTATAATGCCCCCGACAATCGAACACCAATGGGAGGAACGAACCTATGAAAACACTGTACGATGGAAAGACCAAGACCGTCATGCTGGACGAGGACACCGGCGTCGTCAACCTGTTCTTCAAGGACACCGCTACCGGCGAGAACGGGATGTTCGATCCCGGCTACAACACCGTAGGCGGCAGCGTGGAGGGCAAGGGCAAGATCGGCCTGACGATCTCCAAGTATTTCTTCGAGCTCATGGAGAAGAACGGCATCCCCACCCACTTCCTGGGGGCCGACATCGACAAGAACCTGATGCAGGTCAAGCAGCTCACCGTGCCCAAGCTGGAGTTTGTCCTGCGGTACTTCACCGCCGGCAGCATGTGCCGCCGCTTCACCCTGCCCGAGGGCATCCCCTTCGATCCCCCTTACAAGGAAGTCACCCTGAAGGACGACGAGCAGGGCGATCCCCTCATCACCGAGCGCCTGTGCCTCATGAAGGACATGCTCATCCCCGGCGTCTTCGACCAGGGCCTGGAGCTGGTGGAGAAGGTGGGCGAAGTCCTGAAGGCAGAGCTGGCCAAGATGGACCTCCAGCTCATCGACTTCAAGATCGAAGTGGGCTACGACAAGGACGGCAAGGTCTATGTGGTGGACGAGATCACCCCTGACATCTGGAGAGTGAAGGACAAGAACGGCGTCATTCCCAACCAGATCGACTGCGCGAAGCTGATCCTGGAGAAGATCCAGTAAGGGCTCCCCATCAGATAACAAAAACCGGCTGCCACGGGCAGCCGGTTTTTTGTATTACGAAAACCCCACGCTAGGCGTGGGAGGTTCGGAAGCGCTTATAGCTATACAACTGGACAAAAAACTCCTTTTGGTGTAAAGTAAGCTTGCGGTCTGGCAACTGCAAGGGACACCAAAAGGAGGTCAAACAACATGAGTAAAAGCACGTTGGATGACG
>CACZKM010000037.1 GCA_902781745.1 Oscillospiraceae bacterium | reverse complement strand
TTGAGACTGCATGAGACGGTATGACGCGCTTGCGCGGCATGAGCGTGCGCAGCACGCGGATTCCCAAATTAAAGTTTTTAATTTGGGAATAGTATCAGATCAAACCGAATCTCCGGGGGAGATTCGACCGAAAGGAGTGTGCCCCATGCCTGAACCCCTCACCCTCCGCACCCCCCTCACCGCCCTGGCCGGCGTGGGGCCCGCCCGGCAGAAGGCCCTGTCCAGGCTGGGGCTGGAGACCGTGGCCGACCTGCTGGCCTGGTTCCCCCGGGACTATGAGGACCGCACCGTCCGCCACGATATTTCCGCCCTCCCCCTGGAGGAGCCGGTGTGCTTTGCCGCCCTGGTGGCGGAGCCCTTCCGCACCAGCCACATCCGCAGGGGCATGGACATCACCCAGGGGCGGGTGGTGGACGGGACCGCCGCGGTGTACGTCACCTTCTTTAACCAGTCCTACGTCCGCAACGCCCTGATCCCCGGCCAGACCTATCACTTCTACGGCAGGCTTACCCAAAACGGCCGGCGGCTGCAGATGTCCAACCCCCACTTTGAAAAGGAAGGGGAAAACCGGCTCACCGGGGGCATCATGCCTGTCTACCCCCTCACCGCCGGGGTGACGGGCCACCTGATGGCCTCCCTCCAGCGGGCGGCGGCGGCCTGCGCGGACCAGATTTTGGAGACCCTGTCCGACGACCTCCGCCGGGCCTACGACCTGGCCCCCGCCCCCTTCTCCTATCGGGAGATCCACTTCCCCACGGACTGGGAGACCCTGGCCCGGGCCCGGCGGCGGCTGATGTTCGAGGAGCTCTTCTGCCTCACCCTGGGCCTGACCCTTCTCCGGGGCCGGCGGGGGACCCAGCTTGCCACCCCCTTTGCAAAGCAGGACATCGACGCCTTCACCGCGGCCCTCCCCTTCCCCCTCACCGGGGCCCAGCGGCGGTCCGTGGAGGAGGCCGCCGCCGATTTGCGAAAGTCCGTGCCCATGAACCGCCTCCTCCAGGGGGACGTGGGCTCCGGCAAGACCGTGGTGGCCGCCGCCTGCGCCTGGCTGGCAAAGGAGAACGGCTGTCAGTCCGCCCTGATGGCCCCCACGGAGCTCCTGGCCCAGCAGCACGCCGGGACCCTCACCGACCTGCTCTCCCCCCTGGGCATGACGGTGGACCTCCTCACCGGGTCCATGACCGCCGCCCAGAAGCGGGCCTGCCGGGGCAGATTGGAGCGGGGGGAGACCGACCTCATCGTGGGCACCCACGCCCTGCTGTCCGACCCGGTGGACTTTGCCGGCCTGGGCCTGGTGATCACCGACGAGCAGCACCGCTTCGGCGTGGACCAGCGGGCGGCCCTCTCCGCCAAGAGCGGGGGAACCAGGCGGCCCCACGTGCTGGTCATGTCCGCCACCCCCATCCCCCGGACCCTGGCTCTGATGATCTACGGGGACCTGGACCTGTCGGTGATCGACCAGCTCCCCCCGGGCCGGACCCCGGTGGAGACCTTCCTCATCGGGGAGGACAAGCGCCAGCGGCTCTACGGCTTCGTCCGGAAGCAGGTGGGCCAGGGGCGGCAGGTGTACATCGTCTGCCCCGCCGTGGACCAGGCCGACCCCGAGGGCATGAAGGCCGCGGAGCAGTACGGCCACGCCCTGCAAACCCAGGTCTTCCCGGACCTCCGGGTGGGCATCGTCCACGGAAAGCAGAAGCCCAGGGAGAAAAGCGCTGTCATGGCCGCCTTCGCCGGGGGGGAGCTGGACGTGCTGGTGTCCACCACCGTCATCGAGGTGGGGGTGGACGTGCCCAACGCCTCCCTCATGGTCATCGAGGACGCGGACCGCTTCGGCCTCAGCCAGCTCCACCAGCTCCGGGGCCGGGTGGGCAGAGGGCAGCACCAGTCCTACTGCATCCTGCTGTCCGACCACCGGGCGGAGAGCACCCGGAAGCGGCTGAAGACCCTGTGCTCCACCACCGACGGCTTTGTCATCGCCGAGGAGGATTTGAAGCTCCGGGGCCCCGGGGACTTCTTCGGCTCCCGCCAGCACGGCCTGCCCCAGCTCAAGCTGGCCAGCCTGGAGGGGGATATGCGCCTGCTCCACCAGGCCCAGGCCGCCGCCCGGGAGGTGCTGCGGGAGGACCCGGACCTGAGAAGGGAGGACCACGCGCCCCTGCGGAGGCGGGTGGAGGACCTGTTCCGGGAGAATCGGGATATTTTTAACTGAGAGGGAGGGGCGGAGAAGCGCCGCCTCCCGATGTGTCATCTTGAGCGGAGCCGAAGGATCGTTACTCTCTGCGTTTGAGGGTTCGGATTCTTCGGCTCTGTTTCGCCCTCCGCAGGAGGACGGAACGGGACGATATGGTACAACTTCCATACAAACCACGCCCCAGGTTGACAAACCGGGACGGCTGTGGTAGACTCCTCTTTGAAGCAGTCTAAAACTTTAGACTGTAGGGCCGGCGAGCCCCGCGACAGGGACGGCGGCTGTCTCTGGTACGGGACCGCCTTTGCCCTGGGGGTCCTGGCGGGCGGGTTCTATGCCCTGCGCCACAGGGAATGACCCTGTTCCGGTTTCAAAGAACAGAACCGCCGCAAAACGGAAAATCAACATACGAGGTGACGAAATCATGAAGAAAACACTGTCCATCCTCCTGGCCGCCGTCCTGACGGCGGGTCTGCTGGCCGTTCCGGTCAGCGCCGAAGGGGAGCACGTCCACCAGTGGAGCAAGGAGTGGTCCTACGACACCGCCGCCCACTGGCACGAGTGCACCGCCCCGGACTGTCCCATCACCGACAACACCCAGAAGGACGGCTACGGGGAACACACCGGGGAATGGCTCGTCCAGCGGGAGGGCTCGGAGCGCTCCTCCGGCCTGCGGGTCCAGACCTGCCCCGCCTGCAATCATTTCATCTATGACCTGACCCCCGCCGCCCTGCCCACGGCGGATTCCTACACCCTGGACCTGCGGAAGGGGCCCGTCACCCTCTCTGGTGATGAGATGGATGCCCTGCTGAATACCCTGTGGGACCTGCCGGGGGTGGTCCTCGATGATATGTATCTGCAAGGTCCGCCCGAGGGGTATTACGTCGACCTCAACGGCGAGAGGGACGGGTATGACCTGGACATCAGCTACACCTACGCCCCCTCTCGTCCCGACGCGCCTCCCAACCAGGCGGCATCCGTCACCTGCGCTGTACGGCCCGGCTGCCAGGGCACCTTCACCGCCCAAGTACCGGAGGACAAGCTGGCCGCCCGCCTGAAGCTGGGCCGGCCTGTCTTCGGCGCCCTCACCATCCGCCTGGGCTATGAGCCGGGGGACCTGACCGACATCGAAGGCCACTGGGCGGAGAACGCCATCGCTCAGGCCGTCAAGGAGGGCTGGGTCAACGGCTACCCCGACGGCACTTTCCGGCCGGAGCGGACCATCTCCCGGGCGGAGATGACCAAGATGCTCCTGGCCGCCGCGAAGCAGACCCCCGACGCCGCCTCCGCGATCCGACAGAGAGGGGCCCTGTCCGGCCAGGCCGGGAGCCTCCGGGACATGGACCAGCACTGGCTCACCGCCCAGGGCTGGACCAACACCGCCCTGACCGCCGGCCTGCTCTTCCCGGAGGACTATCCCGACAGCGCGTTTTCCCCCGATCAGGCCATCACCCGGGGGGAGATCGCCGTGCTGGCCGCCCGCTCCCTGGGGCTGGTGTATGCCGCCGGACAAGCCTCCGACACAGAAAGCCCCTTTACCGACCGGGACGCCTTTTCTGCTGACCAGGCCGGGTACATCCGGGAGGCAGCCGGAGCCGGAATCATCACCGGCTATCCCAACGGCGCCTTTGGGGCGGACAGGACCGCCACCCGGGCGGAGGCCGTGACCATGGTCGCCCGGACCTTGGCTGTCATGCATGCGGGAGACAATTCCGCGCTGCCGGAAGGAGAACAGATCGCCCTGCATCTGCGGTCGCCGTCCCTGCCGGATACCCTTGACCCCATTGATCTGTCTGCGGACTGCCAGATCATAGACGGGCTGGTCTACGCCGACCTGAATACCCTGGTCCTCCATATCCGTATCTTGTCTCCTGACACGAGAGCTGTTTCCCTGACCTGGACCCCGGCAGACCAGAGCGTTTCGATCCAGGCAGAAGACCGGCTCTGGGGCTTCACCGCCGGGGAGACTGCCTATACCGTGGACGACGGAACCCGCCCTTTCCCCGCTCCCATCCGGATGCGGAACGGGGACCTGATGATCCCCGTCTATGATCTGAACACCGGCGCCGCTTACGGCCCCTGGCCCTGCACCTGGGACGGCAGCAGCCGGCGGCTGACGCTGTACTCTATGTGGCGGGTGGAGTAAGATGGGCTTTGTCCCGGCCCCCGCGACAAAATAGCCCCCTCCGGGGTCCTTGACAAACCAGGAGGGGGATGCTATCATACAAACAGAAGGGCGCTGCGACAAGCGGTTTAGCCCTGTTGGTTTTGGTTTAAGAAATGAAAACCGTCACCGGGCAGGGTGGCGGTTTTCGCTTTTGATCCGGATCGTGATGACACATCCAAAGATATGTAACGTGACCGTGACCGGCATACGCCTCACCTCCTCTGGGAGATGTAGCTAAACCGCCGCCGTAGTGCAGCACCCTTCCCCGGTATTCTACTATATTCAGCAAGACGCTGTCAATCTCTCCCCCCGCCAACCTCCACAAAACGTCGGAACAAATTAGCACAAAACCAGCCAAAGTGCAAAAAATCAGAAAAACCTCTTGCATTTTCCCCGGGAGAGGTCCATAATAGGTTAGCACTCGAAGAAAAAGAGTGCTAACCTATTTTTATACAAACCGGGGTTTTCCCGCAAGAATATATGGGAGGCAAGCAGCTATGGAAAAGAAACAATTCAAAGCCGAGTCCCAGCGGCTCATGGACCTGATGATCAACTCCATCTACACCCACAAGGAGATCTTCCTCCGGGAGATCATCTCCAACGCCAGCGACGCCATCGACAAGCTGGCCTACCGGGCCCTCACCGATGAAAAGGTGGGCATGAACCGGGAGGATTTCAAGATCGTCATCACCCCCGACAAGGACGCGCGGACCCTCACCGTGTCGGACAACGGCATCGGCATGACCCAGGAGGAGATGGAGACCAACCTGGGCACCATCGCCAAGAGCGGGTCCCTCCAGTTCAAGAAGGACACCGAGGACGCCGACGACGCGGAGCTGGACATCATCGGCCAGTTCGGCGTGGGCTTCTACTCCGCCTTCATGGTGGCGGACAAGGTGACGGTGATTTCCAAGGCCTACGGCTCGGATTCCGCCTTCAAGTGGGAGTCTGAGGGCGTGGAGGGCTACACCATCGAGCCCTGGGAGAAGGAGTCCGTGGGCACCGACGTCATCATGCACATCAAGGAGGACGGGGACGAGGAGGAGTACTCCGACTACATCCGGCCCTACGCCATCTCCCAGCTTGTCAAGAAGTATTCTGACTACATCCGCTACCCCATCCGCATGGAGATGGAGCACAGCGTGGAAAAGCCCAAGCCCGCCGACGCCGGGGACGACTACCAGCCCGAGTATGAGATGGTCAAGGAGTGGGAGACCGTCAACTCCATGGTCCCCATCTGGCAGCGGCCCAAGAGCCAGGTGAAGGCCGAGGAGTACAACGACTTCTACAAGTCCAAGTTCTCCGACTGGCAGGACCCCGTCCTCACCATCCCCGTGAACGCCGAGGGCAACTTCGAGTACCGGGCCATCCTCTACGTCCCCAGCCGGGCGAAGAAGGGCCTGCAGCTCTACTCCTCCGGGGTGATGATCATGGACAAGTGCCCCGACCTCATCCCCGACTACTTCTCCTTTGTCCAGGGCGTGGTGGACACCCCCGACGTGTCCCTGAACATCTCCCGGGAAATGCTCCAGCACGACCGGCAGCTCAAGGTCATCGCCAACAACATCGAGAAGAAGGTCAAGGGCGAGCTGGTGAAGCTCATGAAGGACGACCGGGAGAAGTACGTCCAGTTCTACAATTCCTTCGGGATGCAGTTCAAATACTCCCTCCTCAACGCCTACGGCCAGAACCGGGACGCCATCCGGGACCTGCTGCTCTTCTGGTCCTCCAAGGAGGACAAGATGACCTCCCTGGCCGAGTACGTGGACCGGATGCCCGCCAGCCAGGAGAAGATCTACTACGTCTGCGCCGACACCGTGGAGAACGCCGCCAAGATGCCCCAGGCCGAGCGGGTCCTCAAGGCGGGCTACGAGGTCCTCTACCTCACCGTGGACGAGGACGAGCTGGTGCTCCAGATGCTGGAGAACGCCGGGGGCAAGCCCTTCATCTCCGTGGCCAGCGAGGACGCCCTCCCCGTCACCGACGCGGAGAAGAACGCCGCCGAGCAGGCGGAAAAGGACCACAAGGAGATGCTGGACTTTGTCCAGGAGACCTTAAAGGACGAGGTCAGCAAGGTCCGGGTGTCCACCATCCTCCAGAGCGGGTCCGTGTGCCTCACCGCCGAGGGCCCCGTGTCCCTGGAGATGGAGAAGTACTTCCTGAAAATGCGGGGGGACTTCCCCATGAAGGCCCAGCGGGTGCTGGAGCTCAACCCCGACTCCGGCGCCTTCAAGGCCCTGTGCCGGGCCTTTGAGGACGGCGACAAGGACAAGGCCGCCGTCTACGCCGAGGTCCTGTACAACCAGGCCCTCATCATCGCCGACCTCCCCCTGCCCGACCCCGCCCGGTACGCCGAGCTGGTGTGCGGGCTGATGGAGTGACATTGTAACAGTATAACAGGGACCCCCTCCGCCACGGCGCAGCCGTGGCAGAGGGGGTTTCGTTGTGTTTTGCGCGCCTCCGGGGGCGCGCCCCATAGTTCAGGCCTGATTTTTGCCGGCTTTACAGATTATAGTTGAAATCTCAGGAAACAGTCTGTATAATGAGTGAAATAAACAACAGCCACACGTGAAATTTAGGCGCAAGGGTGATCAGAATGGAACGATACCGGTTTTCTCCCGAACAACAGGCCCTGCTGGAACAGGTGCAGACCCCATACGCCATCTACCAGTTTGTGGACAAGCGGGTGGTCACCCTGGTGCTCTCTGACGGCTTCTGTGACCTCTTCGCCTACACCGACCGGGCCCAGGCCTACCATGACATGGACAACGACATGTACAAGGGGACCCATCCCGACGACGTGGCCCGGGTGGCGGAGGCCGCCGTCCGCTTTGCCACCGAGGGGGGAAGCTACGACGTGGTCTACCGCACCATGACGAAGAGCCGGGACGGCTACCACATGATCCACGCCCGGGGGGAGCACCGACTCACCGGTGACGGGGCCCGTCTGGCCCATGTGTGGTACATGGACGAGGGGAAATACAGCGACGAGGCCGGGCGGACCGGTCTCACCGCCGCCCTGAACGACGCCCTCCGGGAGGAGAGCCTCCTTCGGGCCAGCCAGTACGACTACCTCACCGGCCTGCCCAGCATGACCCACTTCTTCGAGCTGGCCGAGGCCGGCCGGGACGCCATCCTGGCCCGGGGGGGCCACCCCGCCCTCCTCTTCCTGGACCTGAGCGGCATGAAGTTCTTCAACACCCGGTATTCCTTCGCCGAGGGGGACCGGCTCATCCGGGCCTTCGGCAAGACCCTCTCCGCCGCCTTCGGGGCGGACTGCTGCTGCCACATCGGCGGGGACCACTTCGCCGCCTTCACCCGGGAGGAGGGCCTGGAGGAGACGCTCCGCAAGCTCTTTGCCGACTGCGAGCACATCAACGACGGGAAGAACCTCCCCGTCCGGGTGGGCATCTACCCTGACCGGCTGGAGTCTGTCCGGGTCAGCACCGCCTGCGACCGGGCAAAGTTTGCCTGCGACAACCTCCGAAACACCTTCGCCTCGGGCTTCAATTACTACAACAAGGACCTCCGGGACGACCTGGTGAAGCGGCAGTATATCCTGGGGAACCTGGACCGTGCCCTGGCGGAGGGGTGGATCAAGGTCTGCTACCAGCCCATCGTCCGGGCGGTCAACGGCCGGGTGTGCGACGAGGAGGCCCTCTCCCGGTGGCTCGACCCGGAGAAGGGGCTGATCTCCCCGGGGGAGTTCATCCCCGTGCTGGAGGACGCCGGGGTCATCTACAAGCTGGACCTCTACGTCCTGGACCGGGTCCTGGAGAAGATGGCCCGGATGAAGGAGGCGGGGCTGAACGTGGTCCCCCATTCCATCAACCTCTCCCGGTCGGACTTTACCGCCTGCGACATCGTGGAGGAGATCCGACAGCGGGTGGACGGGGCCGGGGTGCCCCGGGAGCAGATCACCATCGAGATCACCGAGAGCGTCATCGGCAGCGACGTAACCTTCATGAGGGAGCAGGTCCTCCGGTTCCAGGCCCTGGGCTTCCCGGTGTGGATGGATGATTTCGGCAGCGGCTACTCTGCCCTGGATATGCTGCAGAGCATCCCCTTTGACCTGATCAAGTTCGACATGAGCTTCCTCCGGCGGTTGGACGAGGGCCCCAGCCCCAAGATCCTTCTGACGGAGCTGATGAAGCTGTCCACCGCTCTGGGGGTGGACACGGTCTGCGAGGGGGTGGAGACCGAGGAGCAGGTCCGCTTCCTTCAGGAGATCGGCTGCTCCAAGCTTCAGGGTTATTACTATGCGCCCCCCATCTCCCTGGACCGCATCCTGGAGCGATACGCGACGGGGACCGCCATCGGCTTTGAGAACCCGGCGGAGTCCGGCTACTATGAGGCCGTCGGCCGGGTGAACCTCCATGATCTGGCGGTGCTGGCCTACGGGGACGACGACGGGGACGATGAGCTTCAAAACTTCTTCAACACCCTCCCCATGGGCATCATCGAGCTCCAGGGAAGCAGCCTCCGGCTGGTCCGCAGCAACCAGTCCTACCGGGAGTTTGTCTCACGGTTCTACGGCGGCGACTCTGCCGCCGGCTCCTCCCTCGGGGGGATCCCCGCAGACTTCGGCGCGGCCACCAGAAGCGCGGTCCGCCAGTGCTGCCGCACGGGGCACCGGATGTTCTTCGATGAGGAGATGCCCGACGGCTCCATGGTCCACGCCTTTGCCCGCCGGGTCGGGGTGAACCCGGTGAGCGGAAAGACCGCCGTGGCCATCGCCGTCCTGTCCATCACCGACCCGGACCAGGGGACCACCTACGCCGGCATTGCCCGGGCCCTGGCCTCGGACTATTACAATCTGTACTATGTGGACCTGGACACCGAGCGGTACATCGAGTACTCCTCCCCTGTGGGGGGAATGGAGCTGGCCGTAGAGCGCCATGGGGAGGGCTTCTTTTCCTCCGCCCGGGAGGAGGCCCTCCGGCGCATCTACCAGGAGGACCAGCGGGGGTTCCTCGTCACCTTCACCAAGGAGAACATCCTGCGGACCCTGGACGTGCAGGGGACCTTCACCGTCACCTACCGGATCATGGACTCCGGCGCCCCCATCTATGTAAACATGAAGATCATGCGGATGCAGGGGAAGGGGCGGCACCTCATCATCGGCATCCGGGCCGTGGACAACCAGATGAAGCGCCAGGAGGAATACTACGCCCTCCGCCGGGAGGAGGCCGCCTACGCCCGGGTCATGGCCCTGGCGGGCGACTATCTCGTCCTCTACACCGTGGATCCCAGGACGGAGCAGTACATCGAGGTCCGCTCCACCGGCGCGGTCCGGGAGCTGGACCTGGCCAAGAAAGGGGAGGACTTCTTTGCCCAGGCGGCCATCAACGGGGCCAAGATCGTCAGCCCTGAGGATCTGCCCCTGTACCACCGGGAGTTCACCCGGGAGAAGGTCCTGGCGGCGGTGAAGGAGAGGGGGAGCTTCCAGCTCCAATACCACCTGATGGTGGACGGGACCCCCCAGCCCGTGAGCCTGAAGGTGGTGCCCATCCGGGAGGCAGACGGCGAAAAGCTGGTGGTGGGCGTCCGGGTCTGGAGCGAGCGAAGGTGAGGGGAGGTACGCCCCGGCAGAGACCCCCTAACCAAATTGCTCGGATGGCCCCTGTAAGCGCGAGATAGACGTAACGTAGCCCGCTTGGGCATCTCCCCTGTAAGCGCGATTAAAACGCAGCGTAGCCCTCTCAGTCATTTGCTTCGCAAATGCCAGCTCCCCCGGAGGGGGAGCCAAGATTAGTGCAACTTTGCAAAGCTGTACTAAAACTTGCCTCTCCCTCCGGGAGAGGTGGCACGGCGAAGCCGTGACGGAGAGGGCTACGTTGCGTTCTCATCGCGGCCGGAAGGGAGCCAGTGACGGAGAGGGCTACGTCGCGTCCTCATCGCGGCAGCAAGGGAGCTAGTGACGGAGAGGGCTACGTCGCGTTCTCATCGCGGTAACAAGGGAGCCAGTGACGGAGAGGGCTCCGTTGCGTCCATTTCGCGTTTTCAGGGGATGTCACACACTGGTCGTGTTTTGCAACGGCCCCTTTTCCATCAAAATCAGGGTTTCTTCTCCCCTTCCTCCATCCGCTTCCGCCGGAGGGCCTCGGCCTTCAGCCGCTTGGCCTCCCGGCGTGCCTCCCGGCGGGCGGCCCGTTTGTTCCGGGTGAGGTAGAGGATGAGCGCCACCACCCCGGCGATGACCAGCCAGGGCAGGAGCCAGATCACGGCGATGACGATCCCCTGGACCGCCCGGACGAAGCCCGTGCCCGAGGTGGACCAGGCCTGGGCCACCCGCTGGGGGAAGGAGAGGCCGTCGCCGCTGTAGGCCGCCACCTCGCTGACCCGGACGGTGAGGGTGGACCAGTTGGCCATCTGGTCGATGGTGTTGTTGTCGTTCTGGAGCTGCTCCAGCTCATAGCGGACCTCCGAGAGCCGGTCCTCCACCTCCATGAGCTCGGAGATGGACGCCGCCTGGTCCATGAAGGCCAGCAGGCGGGTCTCCTGGGCCTTGAGGGAGGCGATGCGGCTCTCGTTGTCCCGGTACTGCTTTGTCATGTCCCGGGCGCTCTGGTTCTTGTCCGACACATGGCCGTGGACGGTGCCGAAGCTCTCCAGCAGGGCGGAGAACTTCTCCGAGGGCACCCGGAGGGTCCAGGTGTGCTCCCGGACGGAGGAGGCGGCATCCCGCCAGGTCCGGTCGTAGTCGGACTCGTTGGCCTGCTCCACCAGGCAGCCGTAGTCGGCAATGAGCTTTCGCACGTCGGCCACCGTGGCGTCGTAGTCCGTGGAGTCGATGGTCACCGACCCGGTGTACACCAGCTTCAGCCCCCCGGGGAGGGGGTCGCCGGACCCTTCCCCGTCACTGGAGGCGGGGCTGGCGGGGGCGGCGGTGTTCTCGGTGGAGGTCATCCCGGCGTCGTAGGCCTCCTCGGCCTCTACTTCGGTGTAGCTGTCCTTGCCGCCGGAGGCGGCGCTCCCGCCGCAGCCGGCCAGCAGGGCCAGGACCAGGGCGCAGAGGAGGAGAAGGGAGAGAGATCTGTTCCGCTTCATGGCAGTTGGCTCCTTTCTGTCGGGGGAAAAGAGGGTGGGGGACTGTGGTGCTTACAGCGTACCACATCCCGAAGGAAACGCAAGGGGTCTGTATCCTGTATGACGGATTTTTCTCCCGTTTGTTCCCCCTTTCCCCCGGATTTTCGCTCCCCCCTTGCAACCGCCCCGCCGATGTGATATGATTCCTACATTGTAAATACTATGGAATATTATGCCCACATCATCGGGCTTGAAGGGAACGCGATACAGTATGGAAATCAACGGCATTACCGTGGAACCCGAGCTGCGGTACAGCGAAATGGACTTGAATCCCGGCATTTTGAAGGCCCTGGATCAGAAGGGCTTCACCCTGGCCACCCCGGTCCAGGCGGGGGCCATCCCCTGCTTTAAGGACTGGAAGGACGTCATTGCCAAGGCCCCCACGGGCTCCGGCAAGACCTTCGCCTTCGGCATCCCCATGGTGGAGCACACCGACCCCGAGGGGACCGAGGTCACCGGCCTCATCCTGGCCCCCACCCGGGAGCTGGCCCTTCAGATCCAGGACGAGCTCCGGCAGCTCTGCGCCTTTCTCCCCGGCATCCGGGTGGCCTGCCTCTACGGGGGCCAGCCCATCGAGAGGCAGATCAATCTGTTAAAGAAAAAGCCCCAGATCGTGGTGGCCACCCCCGGCCGCCTCATGGACCACATGAAGCGCCGGACCGTCCGCCTGGGGAAGGTGGACACCGTGGTCCTGGACGAGGCCGACCGGATGCTGGACATGGGCTTTATCAAGGACGTGACCCGCATCCTCAAGCAGATCCCCCACAAGAAGAACATGGGGATGTTCTCCGCCACCATCTCCCGGGAGGTCCTGGATATCTCCTGGCTCTACCAGCGGGACCCGGTGGAGATCGTGGTCCGGCCCGTGGAGGAGGACCGGCCCCAGATCACCCAGTACCGCCTGAAGGTGGACATGGGGGGCAAGGTGGACCTCCTGTGCGCCATCCTGGAAAAGGAGGCCCTGGACCGGGTGCTGGTCTTCTGCAACACCAAGAACACCACCGACCGGGTGGTGGGCCTGCTGAATATGCGGCAGGTCCCCGCCGAGTGCATCCACGGGGATCTGAGCCAGAAGGTCCGGGAAAAGGTCCTGGGCCGGTTCCGCACCGGGGAGCTCCGGGTGCTGGTGGCCACCGACGTGGCCGCCCGGGGCCTGGACATCGACGACGTGGACGCCGTCATCAACTACGACATCCCCGAGGAGGGGGAATACTACGTCCACCGCATCGGCCGGACGGGCCGGGCCAAGCGCACCGGCCGGGCCTACAACCTGATCTCCTCGGTCACCGACGACATCCGCCTGGACGAGATCGCCGCCCACAACCGCTACGACATCGAGACCATGACCCTGTAACCTGTAAGAGGTGTGTATGATCGACTTTCGCCCCATTGCACTGTCTGACCGGGCCTGGATCGCCCCCCTGCTGGCGGGGGAGAGCCTGCCCCTGTGCAACTACAGCTTCCCCGTCCTCTACTGCTGGCAGGAGGCCTTCGGCTTCGGCGTCGCCCGGCTGGGGGACCGGCTGCTGGTCCGTCTGGAGAGCAATGTAGGCCCCGCCTATCTCTGGCCCGTGGGGACCGGGGACCCCGCCCCCGCCCTGGAGGCCCTTTGGCAGGACGCCAAGGACCGGGGGGAGCCCCTGCGGTTCATCGGCCTGACCTTCTACCACCGGAACTGGCTGGCGGACTGGCGGCCGGAGGCCTTCGCCTTCGCGGAGCTGCGGGACGGCTTCAACTATGTCTACAAGACCCGCCGTCTGGCGGACCTGCCGGGGAAGAAGCTCCACGCCAAGCGGAACCACATCCACCGGCTGGACGATTCCCGCCCCGGCTGGACCTGGGCCCCCCTCACCGAGGCCGACGTCCCCGCCTGCCTGGCCATGGACGCCGCCTGGTACACCGCCGCCCTGGAGCGGGAGGGGGAGGACGTGGCCTCCCTGGAGCAGGACCACCGGGCCATGGCCCTGGCCCTGGAGCACCGGGCCGACCTGGGCCTGGAGGGAGTGGTCCTCCGCTGGCCGGGGGCCGCCTCCCCCGCGGATGAGATCCTGGCCTACGCCCTGGGGGCCCCTCTGACGGAGTCCATCTTTGACGTCCACTTCGAGCGGGCCCGGGGGGAGGTCCAGGGGGCCTACCCTGCGGTGAACCGCTCCTTCGCCCAATACGTCCGCCAGACCCATCCCGCCATCGAATACATCAACCGGGAAGAGGACATGGGGATGCCCGGCCTGCGGAAGGCCAAGCTCTCCTACTACCCCGACCACCTGGAGGTCAACTACTGCGCCGTGGAGGCCGGGGACCCGGAGCAGCTCCGGCTGCAGTGCGACGGCTGCGCCGCCGTGTCTGACCAGGTGGCGGCCTTTATTCCCTGACCCGAACCCCAAGACCCCGGAAACAACCGAATACGCCATATAGAAAGGAGCCCTGGAACATGCTGACCATCAGACCCTCCACCCCCAATGAGATCCCCCGCCAAAAGGAGCTGTGGAAAAAATGCTTCGGGGACCCTGCGCCCTATATTGACTTCTTTTATGATAAGGTCTGCCCCGCCGGCCAGGTGATGGTGGCGGAGGCGGACGGGACCATCGCCTCCATGGCGGCCCTCCTGCCCGCCACCCTCCGGACCCCGGAGGGGGAGGCCCTCCCCGTGAGCTACCTCTACGCCCTGGCCACGGACCCTGACCTCCAGGGCCGGGGCCACGCCCGGGAGCTCCTTCAGGCGGCGGACCAGCATCTCCTGGACCAGGGGTACAAGGCCATGGCCCTGGTGCCCGCCTCCCCCTCCCTCCACAAGTTCTTCGCCGCCACGGGGATGGACGAGTGCTTTGCCCACCGGAAGTCGGAGTTTTTGGCCTCCTCTCTCTCCGGAGACGCCGGGGGCGGGACCATCACCCCCATCGGCCCGGAGGAGTACAACGCCATCCGGGAGGCTTACCTGAACGGGAGCCTCTACCTCTCCTATCCCCAGGAGCTCATCGAGCTCCAGGCCTTCAGCAGCGTGGCCAGCGGCGGCGGCCTCTACCGGGTGGAGGTGGCCGACGACGCCGAGGTGGGCTGCGCCGCCATCGAGTACACCCGGCACGGCGATGTGCTCATGAAGGAGCTGCTGACCTACCACCAGTACACCCGCCGGGCGGTGGAGCTGGTCGCCAAGCTCCTCCCCGCGGAGCGCTATCTCCTGCGGACCCCGGCGGTGTGGGAGGGCTTTTCCGGCAACTACACCCAGCCCTTCGGCATGATCAAGTGGTACGACCCCGCCCTCCAGCGGCGGTTCGGGGAGAACGCCATCGGCTATCTGGGGCTGGCCTTCGATTGATACAAACAAACCAAGCAAAAAGGGCCTGTTGCAAAACACGACCCGTGTGAGACATCCTTTGAAAACGCGAGATGGACGTAACGTAGCCCTCTCAGTCATTTGCTTCGCAAATGCCAGCTCCCCCGGAGGGGGAGCCAAGATTTAGTGCAACTTCGCAAAGCTGTACGAATACTTGCCTCTCCCTCCGGGAGAGGTGGCACGGCGAAGCCGTGACGGAGAGGGCTACGTTGCATTCTAATCGCGGCAGCAAAGGAGCCGGTGACGGAGAGGGTCATGCTTCCACAACCCGCCTCAAAACGTCGGCGCGAACAGCCGGTAGAACACATTCAAAAACCGGGTCAGCCGCGGCGTCTGTTCCGTGTCCCGCAGGGTGACCTCCCGGCACCGGGCCAGGGTGGCCAGCACGTCGTCCCGGATGGCGGCCACCGCCGGGTCCCCCCACAGCCACACCCCGTTCTCAAACTGGAGGTAGAAGCTGCGGTAGTCCAGGTTGCAGCTCCCCACCGAGGCGCAGCGGTCGTCGGAGACCACCACCTTGCTGTGGAGGAACCCGGGGGTGAACTCGTAGATCTTCACCCCCGCCTCCAGGAGGACGGGGTAGTTGGACCGGGTCACCTGGAAGACCACCTTCTTGTCGGGGATGTGGGGGGTGAGGATGCGCACGTCCACCCCCG
This sequence comes from Oscillospiraceae bacterium, assembly GCA_902781745.1. Taxonomy (GTDB): domain Bacteria; phylum Bacillota; class Clostridia; order Oscillospirales; family Oscillospiraceae; genus Evtepia. The sequence goes on along the minus strand of CACZKM010000037.1, from coordinate 5,742 downwards.
ACCGGGCGGCGGTGGACAGGGCGGCGGTCATGGTCTCGTCGATGATGAGGTAGGGGGTGGTGATGTAGAGATACTCCTTGGCCTTGGTGATCATCTGAAGGTAGAGATCGGCGCAGATGGTGTCCGAGGGCATGGGGGTGTCGGCGTAGGGGACCACCAGGCCCCCGGCGGCGTTCACCGGCGGCAGGGCGGCGGGGCGGAAGGCGTCGTAGTCCACCCCCTCTCCCCGGTCCCACATATCCAGGAAGAAGACCACCAGGCTCCACACCGCCTCTCCCCGGAGGAGGAGGGCGTTGTCCTTCCACTCCCCGAACCGCTCCTTTTTCCCGATGTACTCGTCGGCCAGGTTCATGCCCCCCACCGCCCCGGTCACGCCGTCCACGATGAGGATCTTCCGGTGGTCCCGGTTGTTCTGATGGATGGACAGCACCGGGCGGAAGGGCTGGAAGGGCCGGCATTGGATGCCCAGCTCCCCCAGGGTCCGGTCGTACCTGGCGGGGAGGGTGGGGGCGGAGCCCACCCCGTCGTACATGAGGCGCACATCCACCCCGGCCTGGGCCTTGCGGATGAGGACGTCCAGGACCTGGGACCACAGCTCCCCGCCGGCCACCACGAAGTATTCCAGGAAGATATACCGCTCCGCCCGCTCCAGCTCCTCCAGGAGCACGGGGAAAAAGGCCGCCCCTGTGGGGAAGTACCTGGTCTCCGTGTTCCGGTAGGCGGGGCAGAGGGCGGCGGTGCGGAGATAGCGGACCTGCTGGACGCAGTCGGGCCCCCGGCCGGTGAGATCGGGCTCCGGGACGGTGCCCGTGAGGTGCCGCCGATACCGCCGGGCGGTGGCGGCCTTTTCAAATTTCGGCTTTCGCCCGCCTCCCAGGATGAGGTACATGGCGCCCCCCACGATGGGCAGCACCAGGATGGGGACGATCCAGGCCATCTTATAGGCCAGCTTGGTCTTCCGGGTGGAGATGAACAGGGAGACCCCCACGCTGACCAGGACGCACAGCCAGTAGAAGTAGGCAAAGTACCGGGAGAAGGCGGTGAGCATCAGGGCGAAGACCGCCGCCTGGGCCAAGATGCTCCCCGCCACCAGGGCGAACCGCTGGTGCCGGGGGGAGAAGACGGTCTGGTACCGCCTCACGTCGGCGGTCTGGGGATCGGTGCGGTTTTCCTCCATGGGCGCACCTCCTTTCCTTGGGGCCGGTATGGCAGGTCATTGGCTTACGCGCTCTTTATCACAACATTCTCCTCCCCCAGCAGCAGCCGCAGCTCCTCCAGCAGGGCCTGGTGGAGGAGGCAGGCCGCCCCCACCCGCCGGCCGCTGTCGGCAAAGTAGAGCACCGCCCGGCTGGAGCCGGGGAAGAGCTGGAAGAGGTCCTTCACCCGCTGGAAGACCCGGTCCTCCCCCGCCAGGCGGAGGTAAAGCTTCCCCTGGACCACGGACCCGGTCCGGGTCTCGGCGGGGCCCTCCTCCGGGGGGAGGATGGGGCCTAACTCGGCGGGGAGCCTGTCCAGAGACCAGACCTGGTCGCAGAGAAGCTGGGGGGGCTTGTCCTCCCGGACGGAGACCCGCCCGGCCACCAGCACGGGGCTGTTTTCCTTCAGGTCGGGGCCGCTGGCCTCCAGGGTCCGGGCGAAGACCAGCAGCTCGATCTCCCCGGACTCGTCCTCCAGGCCCACATAGGCCATCATGGAGTTGTTCCGGGTGGGCCGGGTGCGCACCGAGGAGACCACCCCCGCCAGGACCACCTTCTGGCCGTCCCGGAAGGGGCCCTCCCCGTCCAGGCCCTCCAGCAGGGAACCGATGGGCACCGCCCCCCGGTCCCGGGCGGGGGCCCGGTAGTCGTCCATGGGGTGGCCGGAGAGGTAGAGGCCGGTGAGGTCCTTTTCCATGGCCATCCGGTCCCGGGGGGAGAACTCGGGGATGTCCCGGAGGACCAGCTCCACCACCTCCCCGGGGGCGTCGCTCCCCAGGGAGAAGAGGTCGAACTGCCCCTCCAGGTTCTTTCGCTTGTTGCGGACCAGGCCGTCCACAAGCTGCTCGTAGGCGTCCAGGAGCTGGGACCGGCGCAGGCCCATGGAGTCGAAGGCCCCCGCCCGGATGAGGCTCTCCAGCACCCGCTTGTTCAGATCCTCGTCCAGAAGGCGGCGGCAGAAGTCCGGGAAGGAGGCGAAGGGGCCGTTTGCCTCCCGCTCCGCCAGCACCGCCCCGGTGAAGCCCCGGCCCACCCCCTTGAGGGCGGCCAGGCCGAAGCGGATGTTCTCCCCGTCCACGGTGAAGTCCGGGCCGGACTGGTTGATATCCGGGGGAAGGAGGCGGATGCCAAGCTGCCGGCACTCGGCGATGTACTCCGCGATCTTCCCCTGGGAGTCCAGCACCGAGGTCAGCAGGGCGGCCATGTACTCCCTGGGGTAGTGGCACTTGAACCAGGCGGTCTGGTAGGCCACGATGGCGTAGCACACGGCGTGGGCCTTGTTGAAGGCGTAGTTGGCAAAGTCGGTGATCTCGTCGTAGATGCTCTCCGCCACCCCCTCGGGGATGCCCTTTGCCGCGCACCCGGCGATGTTCCGGGACCGGTCCCCGTGGAGGAAGGCCTCCCGCTCCCGCTGGATGTCCTTCAGCTTCTTCTTGGACATGGCCCGGCGGACCATGTCGGCCTGGCCCAGGGAGTACCCCGCCAGCCGGCGGAAGATCTCAATGACCTGCTCCTGGTAGACGATGCACCCGTAGGTGTTGGCCAGGATGGGCTCCAGGGCGGGGTCCTTGTAGGAGATGGTGGACGGGTCGTGCTTGGCGGCGATGAACCGGGGGATGGAGTCCATGGGTCCCGGCCGGTAGAGGGCGATGATGGCGGTGATGTCCTCGATGTCCTGGGGCTTGAGGCCCACGCACACCCCGGTCATGCCGGCGGACTCCATCTGGAAGACCCCGCAGGTCTTCCCCTCGGAGAGCATCCGGAAGGTGGCCGGGTCGTCGTCGGGGACGGCGTGGAGGTCGAAGTCCGGGGTGTGCTGCCGGACCAGGGCCACGGCGTCGTCCAGGACGGTGAGGTTCCGCAGGGCCAGGAAGTCCATTTTCAGCAGGCCCAGCTCCTCCAGGGTGGTCATGGTGTACTGGGTGACCACGGCCTCGTCGTTTTTCGCCAGGGGGACGTAGGTGTCTACGGGATTCCGGGTGATGACCACCCCGGCGGCGTGGGTGGAGGCGTGGCGGGGCATGCCCTCGATGCCCTTGGCGGTGTCGATGACCTGCCGGACCACGGGGTCGCTGTCGTACATCTCCCGGAGGGGCTTGGAGAGCTTCAGGGCCTGGTCCAGGGTGATGTGGAGGGCGTTGGGCACCTGCTTGGCGATGGCGTCGGCCTGGGCGTAGGGCACGTCCAGGGCCCGGGCCACGTCCCGGATGGCCCCCTTGGCGGCCATGGTGCCGAAGGTGACGATCTGGGCCACGTGGTCGGCGCCGTACTTCCGGTTGACGTAGTCGATGACCTCCCCCCTTCTCCGGTAGCAGAAGTCCACGTCGATATCGGGCATGGACACCCGCTCCGGGTTCAAAAACCGCTCAAAGTACAGGGAGTACTTCATGGGATCCACGTCGGTGATGTCCAGGCAGTAGGCCACCATGGACCCGGCGGCGGAGCCTCTGCCCGGCCCCACGGGGATGCCCCGGCTCTTGGCGTAGCCGATGAAGTCCGACACGATGAGGAAGTATTCCACGAACCCCATCCGGCGGATCATGGCCATCTCGTATTCCAACTGTTTTTCGTATTCCCCGCTGCCCTGGGGGTAGCGGCGGGCGAAGCCCTCCCGGCAGAGCTGCTCAAAGTAGGCGTCCCCGTCGGTCTGGCCGGGGGGGAGCTTGAATTCCGGCAGGTGGTAGACCCCGAACTGGAAGTCCACATTGCAGGCCGCCGCGATCTTCGCCGTGTTCTCCACGGCCTCGGGCCAGTCGGGGTAGAGGGCCGCCATCTCCTCCTCGGACTTGATGTAGAACTCCGGGGTCTCGAAGCGCATCCGGTGGGGGTCCTCCACGGTCTTGCCCATCTGGATACACATGAGCACGTCCTGGACCGAGGCGTCCTCCCGGGTGAGGTAGTGGGCGTCGTTGGTGACCACCAGGGGGATGCCTGTCTCCTTGTGGAGGCGGAGGATGCCCCGGGCCACCTCCTTCTGCTCGGGCTGGCCGTGGTCCTGGAGCTCCAGGTAGTAGCCGTCGTCCCCGAAGAGGTCCCGCATTTCCAGGGCATGGGCCTTTGCCCCCTGGTAGTCCCCGGCCATCAGGAGCCGGGGCAGCCGCCCGGCCAGGCAGGCGGAGAGGGCGATGAGGCCCTCGTGGTGCTGGCGGATGAGGTCCATGTCCACCCGGGGCTTGCTGTAAAAGCCCTCGGTGAACCCCCGGCTGACCATGGCGGAGAGGTTGCGGTAGCCCGTCTCGTTCCGGCACAGCAGGACCAGGTGGTAGGGCTTGTCGTCCTGGTCGTGGTCCCGGTCGAACCGGGTCCGGGGGGCCACGTAGACCTCGCAGCCGATGATGGGCTTGATCCCGGCGGCCTTGGCGGCCTTGTAGAAGTCCACCGCGCCGTACATGACCCCGTGGTCGGTGACGGCCACGGCGGTCTGGCCCAGGTCCTTCACCCGCTGCACCAGGTCGGTGATGCGGCAGGCCCCGTCCAGGAGGCTGTATTCAGAGTGTACGTGGAGGTGGACAAAGGCCATTTACATCACAGTCCTTCCCGGATCATATCCTCCACGATCTCGGCGGAGGAGGCGATGAGGATGTCGCAGCGCTGGGTGAGCCCCAGGGCTTTGGCGGCGGGGGTGTCGTCGGTGGCGGCGATCTCGGTCTTCAGCAGGGGATGACAGCGCAGCTCCCCGAACTTCTCCTTGAACCGCCGCTGGAACTCCTTGGCCAGCCGTCCGGTGCGCTGCTTGGAGGGCACGGGCTGCTCGGGGTCCACGGGGTGGAGAAGGCCCAGGGTCATGATGGCCCCCACGATGGCGCCGCAGGCCTCGCCGGTCTGCATCCCGGCGCCGAAGCCGCCGGCGGCGTCGAAGGAGGCCTGCTCGGAGAGGCCGGTGACGTCGGAGAAGGCCGCCAGGACGGACTGGCAGCAGTTAAAGCCCTTGTGGTGGTAGGCCACGGATTTTTCGATGTGATTCATGGGGGGTCCTCCTTGTGTGGTTGTGGGTCGTGCGGGCGGCACGGGTGGGTGGGATGTACGGATCGTATTGTTTGTACTTCTACAGGCTTGCAGTCTGTCAGGGCGACGCCCTGCCGGGTGTCCTCGCCGGACGGGGCCCGGCTTTTTCCGAAAAAGCCGGGGGAAAACGCCAGGGGGTTCCCCCTGGACCCCCTTTTTTATGGGCGCTCGCTTCGGTGGGGTGTTCTGCTCTTTTGTGGTGCGGGTTCTTTTAGTCTCCGACGCATCGAAGTTAGGTTGATGAATACTGGATTTTGTGGGGATAGTTGCTGTTGGTTGAAGTAACGCACTGCCTCTTGCCTCCTCTTGTAAAAGTGGCAACAGATTGCACTTTGTTGCGAAGTTGCTCAAACCTCTCGGCCCCCCTTGCCAAGGGGGGCTGTCGCCATAGGCGACTGGGGGGTGGAGACGTTAAGGAACGCAGTATCGCTGCATATAAGAGGCAATACGTCCTGTCTTCTATCACAACGATATCGCTCTCTGCAACGTAGCCACCCTTCCACCGCCTTCGGCGGTCCCCCTCCCCTTAGTAAGGGGAGGC
>CACZKM010000036.1:22255-32190 GCA_902781745.1 Oscillospiraceae bacterium | reverse complement strand
GAAATTCCTTTTTCTTTGTCCGCACTTGAGCCAACTCATCGTTGAACGCGGACAGGCTCATTTGTTTATCCATAATTACATTATAACACATCTTTGGCTTTGCCGATATCTTTGTGCGGTATTGCCTTTAAACATTTTAATCGATAATTAGTATTATTCCTCCTTCCGCTTCCGCCGATTTTTCTGATACAGGTAGTACAAGCCGTCCAGCAGAAGGTTCTCGTCGTAGACGATCCTGTGGCGGCAGTGCTTAAGGATCGCATCGGCGTTGCCGCCGGTCATGACGATGGTGGCGGCGGGCTTGGCGGCCTCCTCCATCCGGTCGATGATGGAGTCGATCATCCCGGCGTTGCCGTAGACCACCCCGGCCTGCATACAGTCGATGGTGTTCCGGGCCAGCACCGAGGGCGGGTCCTCGATGGAGATGTGGGGCAGGGCGGCGGCCCGGCCGGAGAGGGCCTCCACGGCGATGCGGACGCCGGGCATAATGACGCAGCCCTCATAGGTGTTTTTCCCCAGGTAGGACACGGTGGTGGCGGTGCCCATGTCCACCACGATGATGGGGGCGGGATACTTCTGAAGGGCGGCCACGGAGGAGGCCACGATATCCGACCCCAACTGGTTGTGGATCTCCGCCAGGATGTTCATGCCGGTCTTGAGCCCCGGGCCCAGGATCATGGGGGTGACCCCGGCCAGGCGCTTGATGGCCCCGGCGGCGGCGGCGGTCATGGGGGGGACCACACTGGAGACGATGGCCCCGGTGACGCTGTGGATGTCCCCGCCGTTGAGGCGGAACATATCCAGAAAGTCGATGGCGATCTGGTCCCGGGTCTTGTTCCGGTCGGTCTTCAGGGAACCCCGGAACTCCAACTGCCCGCCGGGGGTAAAGAGCCCGATGGTCATGGTGGTGTTGCCGATATCGGTGGTCAGGATCATGGCTGCGCCCCCTTCCGTAGGATGGCGGCGGGCGCCCCCGCCGCGGATGTTTTGTCCATATTATAGGGAGCTTTTCCGGGAAAAGTCAAGAGGGCAGGTCCCTACTTTTCATCCCGGCGGTGCTCCAGCAGGGCGTCGTAGACGGCGATGGCCGCGGCGGCCTCCACCACGGGCACCGCCCGGGGCACGATGCAGGGGTCGTGGCGGCCCTGGATCTCCAGGGTCACTTCCTCCATTCGGGAGAGGGACACGCTCTCCTGAGGCCGGGCGATGGAGGGGGTGGGCTTCACCGCCGCCCGGAAGAGCAAGGGCATCCCGTTGGTGATGCCGCCCAGAATGCCCCCGGCCCGGTTGGTCCTGGTGCGGACCTGTCCGTCCCGGATGCAGAAGGGGTCGTTGTTCTCGCTGCCCCGCAGCCCGGCCACGGTAAAGCCCGCGCCGAACTCCACCCCCTTCACGGCGGGGATGGCGAAAACCAGCCGGGCGATGCGGTTCTCCATGCCGTCCAGCATGGGGTCCCCCAGCCCGGCGGGCAGGCCGGTGACGGCGCACTCGATGAGGCCCCCCACGGAGTCCAGCTCCGCCCGGGCCCCGGCGATGATCTCCCGCATCCGCGCCCCGGCCCGGTCGCTCTGGACGGGGAAGGGCTTCTGGCCCGGCAGGGTCACGTCTCCTGGGTCCACGGGGTCAAAGGGGGCGTCGGCAATGCCGCCGATGGAGGCGATGTGGGCCCCCACGGCGATGCCCTCCTCCGCCAGGAGCTGTTTGCAGATCCCCCCGGCGATACACAGAGGGGCGGTGAGCCGCCCGGAGAAGTGGCCGCCCCCGGCCACGTCCTGGGCCCCGCCGTATTTCACCTGGGCAGTGAAGTCGGCGTGGCCGGGCCGGGGGACATCCCGGAGGTTGGAATAATCCTTGGACCGGGTGTTGGTGTTGCGGATGACGGCGGCCAGGGGCGCGCCGCAGGTGACCCCGTCGGCCAGGCCGGAGAGAATCTCCGGAGAATCGGCCTCCTTCCGGGGGGTGGACCAGTCGTTCTGCCCCGGGGCCCGGCGGTCCAGGAAGGCCTGGAGGGCGTCCAGGTCGATGGCGTGCCCGGCGGGGAGGCCGTCGATGGTGACCCCGATGGCCGGGGCGTGGGACTGGCCGAAAATCGTGACGGTCAGGTGCCCGTGGTAGATGCTGCTCATAGGTCCTCGTTCCTTTCTCCGGTGGTGGATACCGCTTTCCCCAGGGAGGCCAGGTCCGTCCAGAAGGTGGGATAGGACTTCTCCACCGCCTGGGCTCCGGTGACCGTCACCGGTCCCTGGCACACCACCGAGGCCACCGCCGCCGCCATGGCGATCCGGTGGTCCCCCGCGGCGTCCACGGTCCCGCCCCGGAGGCGGGATACGCCGGTGACGATGAGGCCGTCTTCGGTCTCCGTGACCCGCCCGCCCAGGGCGTTGAGGGTCCGGGCGGTGGTCTCCAGGCGGTCGGACTCCTTCAGCCGCAGCCGCCCCGCGCCGGTGAACCGGGTCTCCCCGGGGACCGTCGCCGCGGCGGCGGCCAGCACCGGCACCAGGTCCGGGATGTTCCTCGCGTCGATGACGGCTGCCTGCAGCGGGCCGGGCCGGGCGGAGGCGGTATTCCCCTCCCGGGTCACCTGTCCCCCCAGACGGGCCAGGACCTCACACACCGCCCCGTCCCCCTGGAGGGAGCCGTTGTCCAGGCCGGTGACGGTGATCCCCTCCCCCGCCAGGGTCCCCATGCACAGCCAGGGGGCGGCGTTGGACCAGTCCCCCTCCACCGGGACGGTGCCGGGGCTCCGATAGCCGCCCCCGCCGGGGATCTGCCAGCCGGGGACCGCCAGGGGCGGCGGGGTCAGGCCGAATTTCCGAAGGGCGTCCAGAGTCATGTCGATGTAGCCCGCCGATTCCAGCTCCCCCGTCACCCGGAGGGTGCTCTCTCCCTCAAGCAGGGGCAGGGCAAAGAGGAGGCCGGTGAAGAACTGGGAGGACACGTCCCCCGGCAGGGAATAGTCCCCCGGGGCGGGCTGTCCGGAGACGGTGAGGGCGCCTGCCTCGGGGTCCAAGGTCAGGGTACAGCCGTGTCGGGCCAGCTCCCCCGCCAGGGGCTCCATGGGCCGCCGGGCCAGGCGGCCCGCCAGGCGGAAGACCGCCTCGGCCCCCAGGGCCCCCGCCACCGGGGTCAGGAACCGCAGGGTGGACCCGCTCTCGCCGCAGTCCAGAACGCAGGGCCCCACCGGGCGGGACCGGTCAATGGGGGTGACGGTCACCCCGCCGGAGTCCCGGTCCACCCCCGCCCCCAGGCCCGCCAGGCAGCGAAGGGTGGCGTCGATGTCCTGGCTGCTCTTGGGGAAGACCACCCGGGTGGGCCGGTCCGCCAGGGCCGCGGCGATGAGGAGCCGGTGGGCCGCCGACTTGGAGGGGATGGCTGTCAGGGTCCCGGACAGGGGGCCGGGAGAAAGGGTCACGGTCATAGGGTCAGTCCTTTCTGGATCCAGTCCCGGAGCTCCCGCACCGGGACCTGATGGAGCTCGCTTTTTCCCCAGGCGGTGGGCATCACCAGGGTCTGGGTCTCTCCCGCCCGCTTTTTGTCCGCCAGGACCCGGTCATACAGGGCCTCCACGGTGTAGTCCGTGGCGGTGGGCAGGTGGTATTGTTCCAGCAGGGCGATGAGCCGGGGCAGGACCTCGCCGGGGCAGAGGCCGTGGGCGATGGCGGTGCGGGCGGCCATGGTCAGGCCGATGGCCACCGCCTTGCCGTGGGAGATCCCATAGTCGGAGCAGGCCTCGATGCCGTGGCCCATGGTGTGGCCCAGGTTCAGGAGCTGCCGGGCCCCGGTGTCGAACTCGTCGGCCTCCACCAGGTCCCGCTTCATCTCGATGCACCGGGCCACAATGGCCTCGGGGTCCGCCCGGAAGTCGATGGTTTCCAGCTTGTCCAGCAGGTCCGGGTCCCCGATCATGCCGTACTTGATGACCTCGGCGCAGCCGTCGGCAAAGATGTCGTCGGGGAGGGTGTCCAGGGTATTCAGGTCGCAGAGGACCAGCCGGGGCTGGTAAAAGGCCCCCGCCAGGTTCTTCCCGGCGTCCAGGTCCACGGCGGTCTTGCCTCCCACGGAGGCGTCCACCGCCGCCAGGAGGGTGGTGGGCACCTGGAAGAAGCCCACGCCTCTTAAATAGGTGGCGGCGGCGAAGCCGGTGAGGTCCCCCACCACGCCGCCCCCCAGGGCCACCAGGGCGTCCGCCCGGGTGATCTGGTTCTCGGCCATGTAGTCCAGGAGCTTGGCGTAGGTCCGGACGTTCTTGTGGATCTCCCCGGCGAACATCACGAAGGGCTCCACCCGGAGCCCGGCGTCCTCCAGGCTCTCCTGGGCGGCGTCCAGGTAGAGGTTTGCCACGTTGCTGTCGGAGACCAGGCACACCGCCCGGCCCTTGCCCATCCGGGGGGCGATCTCCTTCCCCAGGTCGGCCAGAAGGCCCCGGCCTACCTTGACCTCATAGGTCTGGGACGCGTTGACTGTCACGGTCTTCATTTCCCGTCTACCTCCTCTTTGATGCGGCGGCCCTCGTCCAGGAGCCGGCAGAGGGCCGCGCTGTCCTCTTGTTCCATGGCGTCGCGGTACTGGGTCAGATGGTCGATGAGCACATCCAGCTCATAGAGCAGGTTTTCCTTGTTCTCCAAAAAGAGCTCCGTCCACATGGCCGGGTTGAGCCAGGCCACCCTCGTCAGATCCTTGTAGCTCCCGGCGGAGAACCCATCGTGGGCCCGGGCGGTGGGGCTCTTGATATAGGCGTTGGACACCACGTGGGCCATCTGGGAGGTAAAGGCGATCTTTTTGTCGTGGTCCTCCGCCGTGGTGAAGGACACCCGGCCGAAGCCCACCGGAGCCAGAAGGTTCTTGGCCTCGTCCAGGAGGCGGATATCCTCGAAGCTGGGGGGCACGATGACCATGGGGGCCCCGTCGAAGAGGTCCCCCCGGCTGTACTTGAAGCCGGAGTTGTGGGTCCCCGCCATGGGGTGGCCCCCCAGGAACCGGAACCCGTATGCCTCCGCCAGAGGGAAGACGGCATGGCACACCTTCTCCTTGGTCCCGGCGCAGTCGATGACCATGGTGCGGGGGTCCAGGATGGGGGCCAGCCGCTCCATATGGGCCACCACCGCCTCGGGATAGGTGGCCAGCAGGAGGAGATCCAGCTCCTTCACCCTCTCGTCGGTGAGCTCCCCGTGGATGGCGTTGGCGATCTGGGCGAATTCGGTGATGGTTTTGTCCGCGTCCCAGCCGTAGACGGTGACGGACCCGTCCCGGCGGAAGGCCTTGGCCAGGGAACCGCCGATGAGCCCCAATCCGATGATGCCGACCTTCATTCCGCCATCGCCTCCCGAATCTTGAAAATGCGCCGGGCGGCCCGGGCAAAGGCCTCGGGGGTCAGGGACTGGGCCCCGTCGCACAGGGCGTGGGGCGGGTCGTTGTGGACCTCGATCATGATGCCGTCGGCCCCGGCGGCGGCGGCGGCCATGGCCATGGACTCCACCAGGTAGGTGTGGCCCGTGGCGTGGCTGGGGTCCACCACCACCGGCAGGTGGGTCAGCCGCTTGAGGACGGGCACCACAGAGAGGTCCAGGGTGTTCCGGGTGTAGGTGGACTCGTAGGTGCGGATGCCCCGCTCGCAGAGGATGACCTTCTCATTGCCGCTGGCCATGATGTACTCGGCGCTCATGAGCAGCTCCTTGATGGTCCCCGCCAGGCCCCGCTTTAAGAGGATGGGCTTGTCCGTTTTCCCCAGCTCCTTGAGCATATCGAAGTTCTGGGTGTTCCTGGCCCCCACCTGGATGATGTCCACGTCCTCGAAGAGGTCCAGGGTGCGGATGTCCATGAGCTCGGTGACGATGGGCAGGCCGGTGGCCCGCTTGGCCTCCAGCAGCAGCCGGATGCCCTCGGCCCCCAGGCCCTGGAAGTCATAGGGGGAGGTCCGGGGCTTGAAGGCGCCCCCCCGGAGAAAGGCCGCCCCCGCCTTTTTGACCTCCTGCGCAACAAAGGTGATCTGCTCCTCGGTCTCCACGGAACAGGGGCCGGCGATCAGGGAGAACTCTCCCCCGCCGATGGCGGCCTGACCCACCCGGACCACGGTGTCCTCAGGGTGGAACTTCCGGCCGGCGGCCTTGAAGGGGTCGGAGACCCGGGTGACCTTCTCCACGATGTCCAGGCTCTGGATCATCTCCATGTCCACGTTGGCGGTGTTGCCGATGAGGCCCAGGACGGTCTGGAACTCCCCGTTGGACACATGGACCCCCAGGCCCTGGTCCTTCAGCCAGGAAATGAGATGCTCGGTGCGCTCCCGGGAGGCCCCGGGCTTTAATACTGCGATCATATCGGATGCTCCTTTCTGCCCGCCGGACCCATGGAAAAAAAGAAACGCCACGCAGACCGGCGGTATCTGTGTGGCGTGAGGTCGTTCTGGAGATTCAGAGGGTGTGCCCAGCACAAATGCCTGCCGTTGTTCTCTTGTGAAAAGAACGGCAGTAATAATAGGTATTGACAGCAACGATCCGGCTGCGCTTCACGGCGGGCCCCTCCTTTGTCCTTGGATGATCGTATTGTAGCATGGGCGGCGGGACCCGTCAAGGGGATGCGCAGAAAAAACTTTATAGTTTTACAGCTATAAAGCTGCAAATTCAAGCAAATGTCGAAACCCGCCAAATATTCCACAAATTATACATCAAAATCCCTTGTGCCCTTGTGAAACTTCTCGTATAATAGTTGTATGTGCTTTTGCAAGATGATGTAATGGGGGCGCGTGCCGCAAGCCCCGTTCTCAGGAGACGAAGGGAGGGCTTCCTTTGCGACGAAACGATACCTCGGCATATCACCTGTTGCTGGAGTCGCTGGCAGAACTGATGACCGTCCAGGACGGATTTGATATTCCAAAGATCTTTTCCGTCATGACGGAGCTGTGTAAGCTGCTCAGGGTGTCCAAGGGCGTGACCTCATTTTATGAGAGCCTTGACCGAGAGGCCCATCGGGAGGGGGAGGATTTCGTCTGCTATGACAGCGGAGGTCCGCACCGGCTGGTCTCCTTCCTGCGAATGGTCACCCCCTCCCAGATGGTGGTGACCTGCTCGGTGTACCAGGAGGAGGGAGAGCCTCCCCTGACCAACGAGGAGCGCCAGCGGGTGGAGCTGATCCAGCGGATGATCCTCACCTTCCTCAACCGCAGCCGCCAGGAGCAGATCATCAACAGGCTTCTCTTCTGGGACGCCGACGGCTATCGGAACCTCCGGTTCTGGCTCTCAGAGACCGCTCGGCGCATCCGGGAGGGCAGGATAGCCGGGACGGCCGCCCTGCGGATAAACCTGAAGCATTTCTCTCTGGTCAACCGTCAGGTAGGCCGGGAGACAGGGAACAAGGTCATGGCCGCCTATATCCGCCGACTGGAGGAGACCCTGGGAAACGACGGCTTCCTCTGCCGCATTGACGGGGACAACTTCGCCGCCTTCTGCTCCCAGGAGGCTCTGCCGGAACTGCTCCACCTCCTTCGGGGCCATCCCGTCTCCTACGACCGGGAGACCGGCCAGCGCATCGAGGTCTCCGCCGTGGCGGGGGGTCTCTCCATCGAAGACGGAATGGACCTGGCCGAGCCCGAGGATATCATGGACAAGATCACCTCGGCCTACAACGTGGCCAAGCGCTTGCAGAGGGACGATATCATCTTTTACAGCCGGGAGCTCCAGCAGGAGAAGGAGAAGATCATCCAGACCCTCCAAACCTTCGACCGGGCCCTGGAGAACCAGGAATTTTTAGTATACTACCAGCCCAAGGTGGACATCCAGTCCCATGAGATCATCGGCGCGGAGGCCCTGTGCCGCTGGATGCACAACGGCGCCCTGATCCCCCCGGGGGACTTCATCCCCACCCTGGAGCAGAGCATGGATATCTGCCGGCTGGACTTCTATATGCTGGACAAGGTCTGCCGGGACCTCCGCCGGTGGCTGGACCAGGGCCGGAACGTGGTCCGGGTGTCGGTGAACCTCTCCCGGCGGCACATGATGGACCCCGACCTCTTCGACCATCTGGTGGAGATCATCGACAGCCACAACGTGCCCCACAAGTACCTGGAGATCGAGCTCACCGAAACCACCACCGACGTGGAGTTCCAGTATCTCAAACGCATTGTCAGCGGCCTCCAGGCCGCGGGGATCCAGACCTCGGTGGACGACTTCGGCGTGGGCTACTCCTCCCTGAATCTCATCAAGGAGATCCCCTGGAACGTGCTCAAGCTGGACAAGAGCATCCTGCCCGCAGAGGGCAGCAGCGAGACCCGGGACAGCCGCCTCTTCGCCCATGTCGTGGCCATGGCCCACGAGATCGGCCTGACCTGCGTAGCCGAGGGGGTGGAGACCAGGGAGCAGATGGAGATCCTGCGGCAGTTCGGCTGCCGGATCGCCCAGGGCTTCCTCTTCGACATGCCCATGCCCGTGGAGGCCTTTGAAAAGCGTATGGCCGCCCCCTGCTACCAGCAGGACCACCTGAACCGGGAGACCCCCTGGGGGGCCCAGGCGGTGGAGGACCCCTTTGCGAAGATCACCTCCGCCGACATCGCCCAGGCCCTGGCCTCGGACTACTTCAGCATCTACTGCGTGGACATGGAGACCGAAAGCTTCCTGGAATTCAGCGCCTCCAACGCCTACCGGACCCTGGGCATCGAGACCCGGGGCAAGGACTTCTTCCAGCTCAGCCGGGACAACGCCCTGCGGAGCATCGACCCCCGGGACCACGCCTTCTTCCTGGACACCTTCCGCAAGGAGAACATCCTGGCCTCCCTCCAGGCAGGTCACCCCTTTACCATGACCTACCGTCTGCTCTTCCAGGGAAGGCCCACCTATGTCCAGATGAAGGCCACCTCCATCGACCAGACGGACCTTCGGCACCTTGTGATCGGCGTAAGCAATGTTGACGAACAGATGAAGCACAGGGAGGCCATGGAGCGGATAAAAGAGGCGCGGGTCACCTACAACCGCATCTCCGCCCTATCCGGAGACCTTCTGGCCATTTACACCGTGGACCCGGTCACCGATGACTACACAGAATACAGCGCCGCCGAGGACTATGCGGGCCTCCATCTGGAGAAGACCGGCACGGACTTTTTCCGCCGGGCCCGGGATGGCTCCCTGCACGCTCTGTTCTCCGAGGACGTGGACCTGTTCGCCTCCGCCTTCACCCGGGAGAACGTCTTTCAGGAGATCGAGGCGGATGGTCTCTTCACGCTCACCTACCGGCTGATGCTCCGGGGAGAGCCCACCTATGTCAACCTCAAGGCCGCTCGGGTGGAGGAGAAGGACGGCCCCCAGCTCATCGTGGGGCTTGTCAACATCAACGCCCAGGTCCGGCGGGAGCAGGACTATGAGCGCAAGCTGGCCGCCGCCCGGAGCAGGGCCAACATCGACGCCCTTACCGGTGTGCGGAACAAGCATGCCTATGTGGATCTGGAGGCTCAGATCGACCGCGAGATCCAGGCGGGCACGTCCGATCCCTTCGCCCTGGTGATCTTCGACGTAAACGGCCTGAAGCATGTCAACGATACCCTCGGCCACCAGGCCGGAGACAAGTTCCTTCAGGACGCCTGCAACGAAATCTGCCGTCTCTTCAAGCACAGCCCCGTCTTCCGGATCGGGGGGGATGAGTTTGTCGCAGTGGCCCGGGGCCAGGACTACGAAGACCTGGACGCCCTCATCGAGACCCTGGACCGGAACAACCAGGAGCGGTTGACCGCCGGGGGCATCGTCATCGCCCGGGGCATGGCCCGGTTCAATGGGTACCACAGCGTCGGCGCGCTCTTCGAGGACGCCGACCGGCGAATGTATGAAAACAAGCGGGATCTCAAGGGACCAACGGAATAATACTAATTATCGATTAAAATGTTTAAAAAACATTTTAATCGCCCACGGCAGATTCTGCCGTGGGCTGCAAGCTAAAGGCTTGCAGGATTAGATATT
>CACZKM010000036.1:0-22225 GCA_902781745.1 Oscillospiraceae bacterium | reverse complement strand
TGAACGGCTTTCTTCGCCGCACATCCGTGCGGCGGCCATGGGCATAGCCCATGGGAATAAAAACATATGAAATGTTTTTATCAAGAAATAGTATAAAAGAAGCAAACGACCGCCGCGGGAAGGAATCTCTCCTTCCCGCGGCGGTCATTTTTGTCGATTATGCCGGTCGTTCCATCAGAAATCCAGATCGTAGACCATGAGCCCCGAGGTCAGGGTGGTCAGGGCCACCTCGTACTTGCCGTCGCCGTCCACGTCGGCCACGCAGGGGGTGGCCTGGCAGCCGTTGGCGGTGTTGGTGTCGGCGGTGTGGCCGTAGGTCACGGGGATGGTCTGCTTGGACAGGATGTTCCCCTGGTAATCCGCTACATAGAGCGTGCCCCGCTTGGCGGTCTGCCCCGTCTGGGTGTAGGTGGCAAAGATAACCTCCTTCCAGCCGTCCTTGTTCACGTCCAGGGCCACCGGCCGGGTGGCGAACTCCTTCACGGAGCTGGAGGGGGAGCTGAGCTTGATGGGCCACTTGTTTTTCTGCTTCTTGTCCAGGCTCCAGCAGTGGAGCTGGCCGTCGTTGGCGGCGTAGAGGATCTCCTTGGAGCCGTCGTTGTCCAGGTCCTCCACCACCGGGCGCATATCGGCGGTGGGGATCTCCGTGGCGTCCAGGCTCACCACCGGAGCGGGATCCGTGGGGAAGGCCGTCCAGTCATAGCCCTTGGCGCTGTTGGTATACCGGGTGCGGTCGTTGTTCAGCAGGAAGGTGGTGTAGTACTTCAGCACGCCTTCATAGGTGTTGCCTCCGTTGCGCATGAGGATGGAGGCGTCCACGATCATGCCGGTGTAGACCAGCTCCTTGGAGCCGTTGCCGTCCACGTCGGTCTGGACCACGCCGCCCACGGTGCCCACCATGGCGTAGCGGTCCTTCCGGTCGGGACCCAGGACCCCGTCGCCGTTGACGAAGACCTTCCCGTCGTGGTTTCTCGCCCACTGGACGCAGACCAGCTCATGGTCATAGTCCTCGGTGACGGGTAGGTTGTTCCACAGCAGGCCGGCGTAGGGGCCGCCGGTGGCCGTCACCAGGGCGCCGTCGGCGTGCCAGGCCCGGGTGTGGGAGCCGTCGTAGAGGCCCACGATCTCCTTCACCCCGTCGCCGTTGAGGTCGGCGGTGTTCAGGGTGTGGTTGTAGAACCCGTACAGGGAGTTCTGGGGCCAGCCCTGCCGCACCTTGCCGTCGGGCTCGTAGACGTACAGGGAGGGGACGTTCTTCTTTCCCGCGCCGTCGGCCCCTACCCCCAGGCCCACGATGATCTCATATTTCCCGTCCTTGTCCAGATCGTCGGTGACCACGGTGCGGATGGGATAATCGGTCTTCACGGGCCAGCCGTTCTCGAACCGGCCCTGGTCGTCGTAGACCGCCAGCACGCTGGTGCCGTGGCCGAAGTGGGTGAAGGCGGCCACGATCTCCAGCTTGCCGTCCTTGTCCACGTCGGCCACCGCCAGGTCTGCGGCCAGGCGGGCCCCGTCGGTGGTCCCCTTTCCGGCGGTGTCGGTGCCCGAGGCTGCCCGCCAGTTGGTCTTGCCGGTGGCGGCGTCCAGGCAGAAGAGGGAGCGGCCGGCGTAGACGATGTCCTTCCTGCCGTTCTTGTCCAGGTCCACGCAGATGGGAGCGCCGATGGTGGCCTCCTCCACATACCACTGGTCGTTGGCCCCGCCGCCGTCATACTTCTTGGCCAGGGTCACGGGGGTGACGGGCTTGGCGGGGGCGGTATAGGGCTTGTCCATGGTCAGGGACAGCCGGGCGCTCTCGTTCATCATCCGGGTGAGGATGGCGGCCACCTCCGCCCGCTTGATGGGGGAATCGGGGTTGAAGCAGTGCTCCACGCCGTCCTTGGTGCTCCCCACCACCACACCGGCCCGGTAGAGCTTGTAGATGGCCGCCGCCTGGGGATGGGAGGTCTTCACGTCGGGGACGGCGTTGTCCACCACGGTGTTCTTCTGGGCCAGGTCGGGCATGGCGGCGGCGAAGATCTCCGCGTACCCCGCCCGGGTGGCCTTGCCGTTCCAGCGGTAGTCCTTGCTGATGATGTTGTTGGCCTTGCAGTAGTCCACATAGGTGGAGTACCAGGGGTCCTCCCCCACGGTGAGGGACACGGCCCCCTCCGCCCGGGTCTGGTGCATACAGGCCGCCAGCTTCACCGCCTGGGCGTAGGTCATGCTCTGGTCCGGACCGAAGGTGGTGGCGGAGATGCCGTCCACCAGGCCGGATTCATAGGCCTGGACCACGTCGTTGTAGTACCACTGGCTCTGAGGCACATCCTTGAAGGGCAGGCCGGCTGCCCGGGCCAGGGGGATGAGGCTGACCGCCATGAGGACGGCCAGGGTCAATGCGACGAGCTTACGTTTCATTGGGTCTTCCTCCTTCTGTCTTGGGTGGGTCCTTTCTGGAGCCGTTCATGGCACTTATGATACCAAAAAACGGCCCGGCGCGCAAGCGCCGGACCGTAGATTCGTTGGGGGATTCTGGAAATCCTCACCGGATCTGCCCGTTCCCCCGGACCACGTATTTGTAGCTGGTCAGCTCCTCCAGGCCCATGGGGCCCCGGGCGTGGAGCTTCTGGGTGGAGATGCCCATCTCACAGCCCAGGCCGAACTGGCCCCCGTCGGTAAACCGGGTGGAGGCGTTGACGTACACCGCCGCGCTGTCCACCAAGCGGGTGAACCGGTCGGCGGCGGCGGGGTCGGACGTGATGATGGCCTCGCTGTGGCCCGTGGAGTGGGCGGCGATGTGGGCGATGGCCTCGTCCAGGTCCTCCACCACCTTCACCGCCAGGATGTAGTCCAGAAACTCCGTGTCGAAGTCGTCGAAGCCCGCGGGGATGCCCGGGAGGATGGCCAGGGCCTTCTGGTCCAGCCGGAGCTCCACGGGCTGGAGCCCGGCCTCGAACCGGTCCTTCCCCAGCTTCTCCCGGACCATGGGGAGGAACCGGTCCGCCACCGCCCGGTGGATCAGACAGACCTCGGCGGCGTTGCACACCGAGGGGCGGCTGGTCTTGGCGTTGTTCAGGATGGTCAGGGCCATGTCCAGGTCGGCGGCGGCGTCCACATAGATGTGGCAGATGCCGGTGCCCGTCTGGATGACGGGGACCTTGGCCTTCTCCACCACCGTGCGGATGAGACCCGCGCCTCCCCGGGGGATGAGCAGGTCCACATACCCCACGGCGGCCATGAGCTCGTTGGCGCTGGCCCGGCTGGTGTCGGCCACCAGGCTCACCAGGGCCTTGGGCAGGCCGTGGGCCTCCAGGGCCCGGTGGAGGGCGGCCACGATGGCGGTGTTGGACCGGATGGACTCCTTGCCTCCCCGGAGGACGCACACGCTCCCCGCCCGGAAGGTGAGGCTGGCGGCGTCGGAGGTGACGTTGGGCCGGGACTCAAAGATGATGGCGATGACCCCCAGGGGCACGGAGACCCGGGTGACGGTCAGGCCGTTGTCCAGGGTGTGGGTAGCCAGCGTCCGCCCCACGGGGTCGGGGAGGGCAGCCACCTCCCGGACCCCCTTGGCCATGTCCCGGATGCGGTCCGGGGTCAGGCGGAGGCGGTCCAGCATGACGGGGGCGATGGCGTCCTTGGCGGCCTCCAGATCCTGGGCGTTGGCGGCTAAGATCTCCTCGGCCGCGGCCTCCAGGCAGTCGGCCATGGTGTGGAGGACCTCCGCCTTCTTCTCGTCGGAGAGCCCGGCCATGACGGCCTTGGCGGCCGCGGCCTCCTCCAGGAGGGGGCGGGTGATGGTCAGCTCGGCGGGGTCGGCGTCGGGCATGGAAAACTCCGGGGACTCAAAGCCCCGGGGGGGATAACAGCTGTCCACAGGGGGGACGTTGGGATCGAACATAGCTTAACCTCTCTTTCCGCGGAACCGGGTGCCCACGGGCTTGCCCTCCGCAATGTCGTAGAGCCGGGCCGGATCGGCCCCGTTGGCGATGACCATGTCGCAGCCGGACTCGGTGCACAGGGAGGCCGCCTGGAGCTTGGTGGTCATGCCCCCGGTCCCCAGGCCGGAGCCCGCGCCCCCCGCCAGGTCCCAGATCTCCCGGGTGAGGGCCGTCACCTCGGGGATGAGGGCGGCGTCGGGGTGGGTGTGGGGGTCGGCGGTGTAGAGCCCGTCGATGTCCGACAGGAGGATGAGCAGGTCGGCCTCCATGCTGACGGCCACCACGGCGGCCAGGGTGTCGTTGTCCCCGATGCCCAGCTCCTCGGTGGCCACGGTGTCGTTCTCGTTGACGATGGGAAGGACCCGGAGCTCCAGCAGGCGCTTCATGGTGTTCTGGAAGTTCTCGAACCGGTCTTCGTGGTCCAGGTCGGCGGCGGTAAGGAGGATCTGGGCCACGGTGTGGTTGTGCTCCGAGAAGGCCTTGTCGTAGGTGTACATCAGCTCGCACTGGCCCACGGCGGCGGCGGCCTGCTTGGTGGGCACGTCCTCGGGGCGGCCGGGCAGAGAGAGCTTCCCCACCCCCATGCCGATGGCCCCGGAGGAGACCAGCAGGATCTCATGTCCGGCGTTTTTCAGGTCGCTGAGGACCTTGCACAGCTCCTCCACCCGGCGGATGTTCAGCAGGCCCGAGGGATGGGCCAGGGTGGAGGTGCCGATCTTGACGACGATGCGTTGATTGACCATAGGGGGATTCTCCTTCGGGGCGGGCCGCCCCTTGTGTTCTGCCCTGTATTGTACCCAATCCGGGGCGCGTTGTCAAACCCATCCACAGAGACGAAAAAGGAGCCGTCCGACTTCGGACGGCTCCCCTCTGTTATCCTTTGCGGCGGTGCTTGAGGACCTTCAGCTCCGCCATCTGCCGGGACAGGTCCGCCCGGAGGCGGATGTACTCCTGCTCGCTCTGGCGGAGCTTCACCCGTTCCTTGGTGATCTCGTTCTCCCGGCGGATGCGCTCCTCGTCCAGGCTCTCCGGGTCCTCGGCGAAGCCCACCAGGACCACCGCGCCGTCGGCCCCCACCTGGGCGTAGCCCTCTCCCACGGCCACCACCTGGACCACCCCGTCCAGGGTGAACCGGAGCTCTCCCGCCTCCAGGGCGATGGTGGCCGGCTCGTGGCCCGCCAGGACCCCCAGCTCCCCGTCCAGACAGGGCAGGACCAGGGAGTGGCAGGGGCCGTCATAATACAGCCGGTCGGCGGCGGCGATTTTCAATGGAAAGGTCTTGGGCATGGCACTCTCCCCTTACAGCGTTTCCGCTTTTTTGCGCACATCGTCGATGGTGCCCACGTTGAAGAAGGCCTGCTCGGGCACGTCGTCCAGCTCCCCGTCCAGGATGGCCCGGAAGCCCCGGACGGTCTCGGCCACAGGGACGTAGACCCCGGGGACGCCGGTGAAGTTCTCCGCCACGTGGAAGGGCTGGGACAGGAATTTCTGGATCTTCCGGGCCCGGTAGACCGTCTGCTTGTCCTCGTCGGACAGCTCGTCCATGCCCAGGATGGCGATGATGTCCTGGAGCTCGTTGTACCGCTCCAGCACCTCCTGGACCTGCCGGGCCACCTGGTAGTGCTCCTCCCCCACCACCTCGGCCTCCAGGATCCGGGAGGAGGACTCCAGGGGGTCCACAGCGGGGTAGAGACCCTGCTCGGCGATTTTCCGGCTGAGGACCGTGGTGGCGTCCAGATGGGCGAAGGTGGTGGCCGGGGCGGGGTCGGTCAGGTCGTCGGCGGGGACGTACACCGCCTGGACCGAGGTGATGGACCCGGTCTTGGTGGAGGTGATCCGCTCCTGCAATTCCCCCAGCTCGTTGGCCAGGGTGGGCTGGTAGCCCACGGCGGAGGGCATCCGCCCCAGCATGGCGGAGACCTCGGACCCCGCCTGGACATAGCGGAAGATGTTGTCGATGAAGAGGAGCACGTCCCGGCGCTCCACGTCCCGGAAGTACTCCGCCATGGTCAGCCCCGAGAAGGCCACCCGCATCCGGGCCCCGGGGGGCTCGTTCATCTGGCCGAAGACCAGGGCGGTCTTCTCGATGACCCCGGACTCCCGCATCTCGTTCCACAGGTCGTTGCCCTCCCGGCTCCGCTCGCCTACCCCGGTGAAGATGGAGTAGCCGCCGTGCTCCTGGGCCACGTTGGTGATGAGCTCCTGGATGAGCACCGTCTTGCCCACCCCGGCGCCGCCGAAGAGGCCGATCTTGCCTCCCTTGGCGTAGGGGGCCAGCAGGTCGATGACCTTGATGCCCGTCTCCAGCATCTCCACCACGGGGCTCTGCTCCTCAAAGGAGGGGGGCTGCCGGTGGATGGGCAGGCGGTCGCCGGCGGCTTCCGCCCCGCCGTCGATGGCCTCTCCCAGGACGTTGAACATCCGTCCCAGGGTCTGCTCCCCCACGGGGACGGTGAGAAAGCCCCCCAGGGGCTTTGCCTCCAGTCCCCGGGAGAGGCCCTCGGGGGTGTCCAGGAGGATGCACCGGACCACATGGTCCCCCATGTGCTCGGCCACCTCCATGACCAGCCGCTTGCCGTGGTTGTCCACCTCCAGGGCGTGTTTGATCTGGGGCAGGTCGCCGTCCTCGAAGCGGACGTCCGCCACGGGCCCCATCACTTGTATGATCTTCCCGTTCTCCATGGGTCTTG
Organism: Oscillospiraceae bacterium; assembly: GCA_902781745.1. Taxonomy (GTDB): domain Bacteria; phylum Bacillota; class Clostridia; order Oscillospirales; family Oscillospiraceae; genus Evtepia. The sequence continues at coordinate 15,618 of CACZKM010000036.1, read as the reverse complement.
CCTACCTTTCTCGGGCCTGGGCCCCGCCCACCACCTCGGTGATCTCCTGGGTGATGGCCGCCTGGCGCACCCGGTTGTACAGCAGGGACAGGTCCTGCAGCATCTCCCTGGCGTTGCCGGTGGCGCTGTCCATGGCCTGCATCCGGGCGTTCTGCTCGGCGGCGTAGGACTCCACCATGGCCCCGTAGAGGACCCCCGTGAGATAGTTGGGCACGCTCTTGGTGAACACGTCCTCCGGGGAGGGCAGGTACACCATGCCCCGTGGGGCGGCGGCCTCCCCCTGAAAATCCCCGGGGTCCAGGGGGAGGAGCCGAACACACTCCGCCCGGGAGGCCAGGGCGTTGACCATCCGGGTGTAGACCAGGAAGACCTCGTCCACGTCCTTCTCCCGGAACCGCTTGGCGATGTGCCGGGCGTAGTCCACCGCCCGCCACATGACGGGCTCCGCCGCCGGGGCGGTGTACTGGTCCTCCATGGTCAGGTCGGGCCGGTCCTTCTGCTGGCGCATGAAGTAGTTCCGGCCGCTGTAGCCGATGAACATCAGGCTGTCTGCCCCGGGCAGGGCGATCTTCTCCTCGGCCAGCCGGGTGATGTTGTGGTTGTAGGACCCGGCCAGGCCCTTGTCGGATGTGATGATGAGGAAGAGGCGGCGCTTATCCTCCCCATCCGTCCGCCGGAAATAGCCGCAGGAGACCGACAGGTCCCCGGCGTTGGCCAGGATCTCCGCCATGGTGGCCCGGACCGCGTCAAAAAAAGGGGCGGTGGCGTCCACGCTCCGCCGGGCCTTCTTCATCTTGGAGGAGGCCAGGAGATACATGGCGTTGGTGATCTTCATGGTGCTCTTGACGCTGTTGATCCGCCCCCGGATCTCCCGGAGACTGCTCATGAGGCCCACCCGGCCAGATAGCCGGTCACGGCCTCCCGAAGGGCGGCCTCCGTGGCCTCGTCCAGCTTTTTGGTCTCGTGGATGGCCTCCAGCACCCCGGGGGCGTGCTGGGCCAGATGGTCCATGAGGCCGTCCTTGAAAGCCTCCAGCTTCTCCGCCGGGATGTCCTGGAGGAGCTTCTGCCCCGCCGCCCACAGCAGGACCACCTCCTTGCTCAGGGACATGGGGTGGTACAGGGGCTGCTTGAGCAGGTCGTAAAGGGACTTGCCGTAGGCCAGCATGGACTTGGTGGCCTCGTCCAGGTCGGAGCTGAACTGGGCGAAGGCCTCCATCTCCCGGTACTGGGCCAGGTCCACCCGGAGGGTGCCCGCCACAGACTTCATGGCCTTGGTCTGGGCCTTGCCTCCCACCCGGGAGACCGACAGGCCCACATTCACCGCCGGCCGCTGGCCGGAGAAGAACAGAGAGCTCTCCAGGAAGATCTGGCCGTCGGTGATGGAAATGACGTTGGTGGGGATGTAGGCGGAGATGTCCCCCGCCAGAGTCTCGATGATGGGCAGGGCGGTCATGGACCCCCCGCCGTACTCCTTGCTCCGCCGGCAGGCCCGCTCCAGGAGCCGGGAGTGGAGATAGAACACGTCCCCGGGATAGGCCTCCCGTCCGGGGGGCCTGTGGAGCAGCAGGGAAATGGCCCGGTAGGCCTGGGCGTGCTTGCTCAGGTCGTCGTAGACGATGAGCACGTCCTTCCCCTGGTCCATGAAATACTCCCCCAGGGCGGCCCCGGTGTAGGGGGCGATATACTGGAGGGGGGCCGGGTCCGAAGCCGTGGCGGAGACCACCACGGAGTAGTCCATGGCCCCGTGGCGCTCCAGGGTGCCCACGATCTTGGCCACGGTGGAGGCCTTCTGGCCGATGGCAACATAAATGCAGATCATGTCCTGACCCTTCTGGTTCAGGATGGCGTCCACGGCGATGGCGGTCTTGCCGGTCTGCCGGTCCCCGATGATGAGCTCCCGCTGGCCCCGGCCGATGGGGAACATGGCGTCGATGGCCAGGATGCCCGTCTGCATGGGGACGTTGACCTCTTCTCGGGTGACCACGCCGGGGGCCTTGTTCTCCACGGGGCGGCGCTCCGCAGTCTTGATCTCCCCCTTGCCGTCGATGGGCCGGCCCAGGCCGTCCAGGACCCGGCCCAGCATGGCCTCCCCTACGGGGACGCTCACCGGCTCGCCGGCGCAGGTGACATGGGTGCCCTCCCGGACCCCTTCCTCGGAGCCCAGAAGGAGGACGCCCATGTCCTTCTCCCCCAGGTTCAGGACCATGCCCGCCTGGCCGGTCTCAAAGGTCACCAGCTCGCCGTACATGGCCTGAGGCAGGCCGTAGACCGTGGCCACCCCGTCGCCGCAGCGCAGGACGGCGCCCTGCCGGGCGGCCTCGCCGGCGGGGCGGTAGTTTTTGATCTCTTCTCGTAAAACGGAGAGGATCCTCTCCGAAGACAGATTGCTCATAGTGTGTTTCCTCGTATAACATGGCGGCGGAGGTCCTCGGCCATGGTCCGCAGGCTCTTGTCCAGGACCCAGTCGTCCACCGTCAGGATAAATCCGCCCAGGATGGCGGGGTCCAGGACCGTGTGCCATTCCACGCCGGTCTTGCCGTACTTCCGGCAGACCAGGTCCTCCACCCGCTTCCGCTGCTCCGGGGTGGGCTCGTGGCAGCAGGTGAAGGTCACCCGGGCCACGCCCTCCCGCTGCCGGACCAGGGCGTCGTATTCCGCCAGGAGCTCCGGCAGCAGGCCGTAGTCCCCGTGGTCGCAGAGGACCCGGAAAAATTGCCGGACCTCCACAGGAAAGAGGCGGCCCACCACGGCCGTCTTGTCCCGCCGGTCATAGGTGGGGTCCTCCAAAGCCTCCCGGAGGGCGGGGTCCCCCGCCAGTTCCCGGACCCGGGCCATGGTCTCCCCGGAGGGGGCCAGCTCCAGCAGCAGCCGGGCGTAGGTCTCCGGGGCCCTCATGATCCCTCTCCCATTTCAGAGAGCCAGTCGTCCAGGAGCCGGCGGTCGGTCTCCTCGTCCACGGCCCCCAGGAGCTTCGTGGCGGCCAGGATGGCCAGGTCCGCCAGCTCCCCCCGGGCCTCGGCCAGGGCCTTGTCCCGCTCGCTTTTGGCGTCGGCCCTTGCCTTCTCCCGGATGGCGTCGGCGTCGGCGTTGGCCCGGGCCACGATGGCCTCATACCGGGCCCCCGCGGCGGTCTTGGCCTGCTCCACCAGGGCGGCGGACTCCTGCCGGGCTCCGGCCAGGGAGGCCTCGTACTCCGCCTTGACGGTCTCGGTCTCCTCCCGGTTCCGGGCGGCCTCGTCCAGGTCGTCCTGGATGGTCTGCCGCCGCTTCTCGATGATGCCCAGCACGGGCTTCCAGAGGAAGATCCGCAGCAGGACACACAGCAGGGCGATATTGATGATGGTATAGATGACGTCGCTGCTCAAAACAAGCATCCGACCACCTTCTTTCCCTTTGGCGTTTGCTCGTCCGGCCTTATACTAGTCTCAATGAAAAAGCTTGAAAAGCTTTTTGCTGTGCATAAGTTCGACCAGCGAAATCAAAGATTTCGGGTCTCACTTGATCTAGCGCCGAAGGCGCGTTTGAGACTGCATGAGACGGCATGACGCGCTTGCGCGGCATGAGCGTGCGCAGCACGCGGATTCCCAAATGAAAGCTTTTCATTTGGGAATAGTATTACAGGGCGCGAATCACGATCATCAGACCGACGAGAAGGCCGTAAATGGCGGTGGCCTCCGCCAGGGCGCAGCCCAGGATCAGCACCCGGGTGATGGCCCCGGAGGCCTCCGGCTGCCGGGCGATGGACTCGCTGGCCTTGCCGGTGGCGATGCCGATGCCCACGCCGGCGCCGATGCCGGTAAAGACGGCGATGGCCGCTCCCAATGCGATCAATCCAGTCATAATGTTTTCCTCCTTGATACATGGTGTGGGATTTGGTTACTCGATGGCCTCCTGCAAATACAGGGAGGTCAGGAAGGTAAAGACATAGGCCTGCAAGAGCCCGTCGAAGATGTCGAAGTAAGCGCTGCCGATGAGCGGCACGCCGATGGGGATGGCGCTGTTCAGCAGGGCCATGATGATAACGCCCCCCAGCACGTTGCCGAAGAGACGGAGGGACAGAGACAGGGGCCGGGTGAACAGGTCCAGGATGTTCATGGGGGCAATGACCGGCACCGGCTGGCCGAAGCCCTTCAGCCAGCCCTTGGCTCCCTTGGTCTGGATGCCGCCCACCTGGACCAGCAGAATGGCCAGGATGGCCAGGGCCACGGTGACGTTCAGGTTCCGGGTGGGGGGCGAGATCCCCAGCAGGCCCACGCCGTCGGCCACCGCCAGGAAGATGCACACGCTGCCCAGATAGGGGATATAGCGCTTGCCCTTCTCCCCCAGGATGTCGTAGTAGAGCTTATACAGGAAGGAGACCAGGCCCTCGATGACCACCTGGCGCTTCCCCGGCACCAGCTTCAGGTTCCGGGTCATGACGATGCTGAAGATCACCAGGAAGGCCATGATGCCCCAGGTGACCACCACATACTGGGGAACTTGCAGAGGGCCGATGGTAAAGGCGATCTTATACGCCAGCTCTTCATTTAAGTCCAACCGCCTCACCTCCCGGGACAAAACGTGGTAACTGCGGATCATTTTTCCACTTATTAAAAATAAGTACCACCAAAACTGTGGGTGGATTTTACTCTCCTTCCCTGCAAAAGTCAACGGCAAAAACGACAGTATTCTGGCTCCGTCCTTCATTTCGCCGGGGCAGGAGAGGAAATATTCGGAAATTACAGGGATATATTACCATATCTGTATGAGTTTGTCCACCTGAAAACCGGTATTTTCCTCAACTGTGGTTCAATTTATCTGTTGCGTGCGCAACATATGAAAAATTGCCTACAGAAACTGTCGCACAGGGGCCATCGCCGGCAAAAAACGGGCCGGGGCGGCGGTCCCATTTTACGGGGCAGCGGGAATTGACCGGCGGGCCCGCTTTTGCTATATTTGCTATAATCGTCTCATCTGACTTGAACCATCCCTGTGTGTGAGAAAGGCATGAAACTATGAACAAATACAGAGACTTTGACAACTACCTAAAGGAGCACCCCACCGCCGACGGCTACTTCGGCAGGTACGGCGGCAACTATCTGAAGGACCCGGAGCTCATCAAGGCCTTCAACGAGTACGCCGAGGGCTACCACACCATTGCCCAGTCCGCCCAGTTCATTGCCGAGCTGCGGCGGATCCGCCGGGACTTCCAGGGCCGGCCCACCCCGGTCTACCACTGCCAGAACCTGTCCAACGCCCTGGGGCGGACCCAGATCTACCTGAAGCGGGAGGACCTGAACCACACCGGCGCGCACAAGCTCAACCACTGCATGGGCGAGGGCCTGCTGGCCAAGTACATGGGCAAGAAAAAGCTCATCGCCGAGACCGGCGCCGGCCAGCACGGGGTGGCCCTGGCCACCGCCGCCGCCTACTTCGGCATGGAGTGCGACATCTACATGGGTGAGGTGGACATCGCCAAGCAGGCCCCCAACGTCACCCGGATGAAAATGCTGGGGGCCAACGTCATCCCCGTGACCTTCGGTCTGAAGACCCTCAAAGAGGCGGTGGACGCCGCCTTCGAGGCCTACGCCCGGGAGTACAAGGACGCCATCTACTGCATCGGCACCGCCGCCGGCCCCCATCCCTTCCCCCTGATGGTGCGGGACTTCCAGTTCTGCATCGGCGAGGAGGCCCGGGCCCAGTTCCTGGAGCAGACCGGCCACCTGCCCGACCAGGTGGTGGCCTGCGTGGGCGGCGGCTCCAACTCCATTGGCATGTTCACCCCCTTCCTGGCCGACCCCGTGGAGCTGGTGGGGGTGGAGCCCCTGGGCCGGGGCCCCGCCCTGGGAGACCACGCCGCCTCCATCACCTACGGCACCGAGGGGGTCATGCACGGCTTCAACAGCATCATGCTGGCCGACGAGAACGGCGACCCCGCCCCGGTGTACTCCAACGCCAGCGGCCTGGACTACCCCGCCGCCGGCCCGGAGCACGCCATGCTCCACGACATGGACCGGGTGAAGTACGTCACCGCCGGTGACGACGACGCCATCGAGGCCCTCTTCCTCCTCTGCCGCCACGAGGGGATCATCCCCGCCATCGAGAGCTCCCACGCCCTGGCCTACGCCATTCGGGTAGCCCGGACGGGGATGACCGGCTCGGTGCTGGTCAGCCTCTCCGGCCGGGGGGACAAGGACCTGGACTACGTGGTGGAGCACTACGGCTACGGCCCGGAGTTCCTGGAGAAGATGGCCGCCAAACGGGGGAAGTGAGCCCCCTTGATCGCAGGAAAACGCCCCCGCCGTTTCGGACCAACCGGAACGGCGGGGGGCGTTCCTTCTGTATGGCGCGCTACTTCAGCACGAAGGTATTCTTGTCGTAATCCAGGATCCCCTCCGCCCGCATGGTGGAGAGCTCCCTCGTCATGGATGACCGGTTGACGGAGAGGAACCGGGCCATCTCCGTGCGGCTGATGGGCAGGACGATGTACTTGCTCCCCTGCTTCTGGGCCTGGAGGGAGAGGTAGGTCAAAATCTTCTCCCGGAGGCTCCCCTTGGAGGTCACCTCGATCTTCTCCATGAGCTGCACGTTCTTCTTCCCCAGCAGGTCGAAGAGGTTCTGGGCCAGCCGGTGGTGGAAGGGGCAGCTCTTCTCGCAGGGGTGGAGGATGTGCCGGGAGGACAGGAAGAGGACCTGGCAGTCCGTGGCCGCCAGGAAGGACACCGAGGCCCGGGCGGTCTGCTGGAGGGCGAAGGTCTCCCCGAAGAGCTCCCCCCGGCCCAGGTAGGCCAGGAGGGCCTGGTTGCCCCAGATGTCCTCCTTGCACATGTGGACGGTCCCCCGGAGGACCACCCCCACGGCAGGGACCTCCTCCTGGTCCAGAATGATGAACTCGCCCCTCTCATAGGACCGGCGGTAGCTGTCCAGGCAGAGGAGCAGGGTGCTCAGGTCCTCCCCGCCGATGTCCCGGAACACCGGGGCCTGGCCGGGCTGGATAGACGTCTCCTTCACGGGCCTCACCTCCATAGAATAATACTAATTATCGATTAAAATGTTTAAAAACATTTTAATCGCCCACGGCAGAATCTGCCGTGGGCTGCAAGCTAAAGGCTTGCAGGATTAGATATTGAACGGCTGAAATGTTTTTATCAAGAAATAGTATAAAACAAGTCCCGAACGGAGAATGCCGTCCGGGACTTGTCTGCTGTCTGTTGGGAAATTACTCCGCGACGGCCTCGACGATGGAGACCTTCTTGCGGTCCTTGCCCATCCGCTCGAACTTGACGCGGCCGTCCTTCAGGGCGAACAGCGTGTCGTCCTTGCCGATGCCCACGTTGGTGCCGGGATGGATATGGGTGCCGCGCTGCCGGACCAGGATGTTGCCGGCCAGAACGAACTGACCGTCGCCCCGCTTGACGCCCAGGCGCTGGGCCATGGAGTCACGGCCGTTCCGGGTGGAACCGACGCCCTTCTTATGCGCGAAGAACTGAAGTCCAATATGAAGCATGGTTACACCTCCATAACGATGATGTTTTCGGGATATTCCTCCTGAAGCTGGACCAGGTAGACCATCAGGGAGGTCAGAAGGGTCTGACACACGCTGTCGGTCTCCCCCTCCAGGTTCCGGGGAAGCTTTAAGGAGATGGAAGCTCGCTGCTCGTCCACCTTCACCGTGGCCCCCAGGCCGAGCACGTCGTTGACGGCGCACTCAGTCAGCCGGACGGCGCTGGTAATGGCGGCGCAGACAAGGTCCTCTCCCGCATCGGCAAACTCGCTGTGACCCTTGATGGTAAATCCGGTCACGCGGCTGCCGTCCATTGCGAATTCCGCTGTGGTCATACCGCTCAGGCGTTGATCTTCTTGATCTCAACCTTAGTGTAGGGCTGACGATGGCCCTGGCGGAGACGATAGCCCTTCTTGGGCTTGTACTTGAAGACGACGATCTTCTTGCCCTTGCCGTTCTTCACCACGGAAGCGTCCACGGAAGCGCCCTCCACCACGGGAGCGCCGAACTTGGGCTCGTCGCCCAGGATGGCCAGGACCTTGTCGAACTTCACCTCGTCGCCGGCCTCGACGCCCAGCTTCTCGATGAAGAGGACGTCGCCCTCTGCCACCTTGTACTGCTTGCCGCCGGTCTCGATGATTGCTGTCATGTGCTTTGCACCTCTTTCCTTTAGTACGGGCTCGCTGTCGGGGGCGCAGTCCCGGGGGACTGACTTCTTGACCCATTCAAAGCGGCTTTACGAGTATACCAAGGGAAGCCGGGCTTGTCAAGGCTTTTTTCGCTCGCTTTCCGTTTTTTCCCCGTCCATCCACCGGGAGGCCCGCCAGAGGATGAGGACAAAGGCCGCCAGGGTGACAACGGCCGCCGCGCCGTTTCCCAGGATCAGTCCGGCGGCCCCGCCGATGGCCGGGGCCAGGGCCACCGCCGCCAGGACCTTGGCAAACTGCACGGCGTAGCGTTTCTTGTCCTCCATCTTCGCCGCATAGTCCCGGGGGATGAGATCGGTGGACTTGGTGGCGGCGATGAGCCCCGCATAGAGGAGCAGCAGGCCGGCAAAGAGGAAGAGCAGGATGGAGATGGCGTGTTCCATGACGGTCCCTCCCGATGTTATCGGATTCTAAACTCGATTTTATACTATTTCTTGATAAAAACATTTCATATGTTTTTATTCCCATGGGCTATGCCCATGGCCGCCGCACGGATGTGCGTATCTAATCCTGCAAGCCTTTGGCTTGCAGCCCACGGCAGAATCTGCCGTGGGCGATTAAAATGTTTTTTAAACATTTTAATCGATAATTAGTATTATTGCACCTTCGCAGCCAGGGCCACCCAGCCGTTCTTTTCCATCCGGCGGATAACGGCCAGCCCCGCCTTTTCCAGGGCGGCGGCCACCTCGTCCCCCCGCCGGTCGATGATGCCGGAGCACAGGAAGGTCCCTCCCTCGGCCAGCAGGCCGGGGACCAGGGGGGCCAGGGGGATGATCACGTCCGCCACAATGTTGGCCAGGACCAGGCCGTAGGTCTCCCGGCCCAGCTCCGCAACCAGGGCGGGGTCGTCGAGAACATTCCCCGCCAGGTAGCGGCACACATCCTTCCCGTACCCGTTGAGGGCGGCGTTCTCATAGGCCACGTCCACGGCCTTGGGGTCGATGTCCACCCCCACCACATGGTCCGCCCCCAGGGCCAAGGCGGCGATGGACAGGATGCCGCTGCCGCAGCCCAGATCCAGCACGGCGGCGCCGGGGACCAGATCGGCCTCCACCCCCTCCAGGCAGAGCTGGGTGGAGGCGTGGGAGCCGGTGCCGAAGGTGAGGCCGGGGTTCATCAGGAGGGTCACCGCCCCGGGGGGCACCTGGGCGGCGTCTTTTTCCCACTCAGGGACGATCCAGAGCTTCTCCCCCACGGACAGGGGACGGTAGTATTTCTGCCAGCTGTGGGCCCAGTCGTACTCCCGGAGGGGGACGGTGGTGTAGGGCAGGTCGATTCCCTGCAGGTAGCCCTCCAGTTGTTTTCTCCCGTCTTCGTCGTCGGTGACGTAGAGCTTCACCCGGGAGACCCCCTTCATCCGCTCCAGGAGCTCGTCGTCCACATAGTCCCAGTACTGCCGGTTCTCCTCCAGGAAGGCCCGGAACTCTTCCTCCTCCTCCACCGCCAGGCCGGGGACGTTGTTGGCGATCAGCCGGGCGCTGACGGCCTCCAGGTCCGCCGAGGGGGTGTCGATGATGATCTCAAGCCATTTGTCCATGGTCTTCTCCTTGTCCGCCCCCTTGGGGGCTGGTTTTGTTGTGGTCAGTGTATCATGGTTCGTGGAAAAGCGCAACCGCTCCCGGCCCGCAAAAAAACAAGAGGAGCCGAAGCTCCTCTTGCTGTGTGTTCTTGGTCGGAACGATCAGAACAGAGCGACCACGGCGCCGCCGTAGGTCTCTTCGATGTAGTCGCGGACCTTGTCGGACTGGAGGGCCTTCACCAGGGCCTGGATGGCCTCGTTGTTCTCGTTGCCCTCCTTGACGGCAATGACGTTGGGATAGGGGGTACCCTCGGCGCTCTCGATGGCCAGGGAGTCCTCCACGGGGTTGAAGCCCGCCTGGAGGGCGTAGTTGGAGTTGATAACGCTCAGGTTGACCTCATCGATGGTCTGGGGCAGCATGGCGGCCTCCAGCTCCTTGAACACCAGGTTCTTGGGGTTGTCGGTGATGTCGTTGGGGGTGCACTCCAGACCGGCGGCCTCGTCGATGGTGATGAGACCCTGGGCCTGGAGGAGCAGGAGGGCGCGGCCCTCGTTGGTGGCGTCGTTGGGCACGGCGATGGTGGCGCCGTCAGGCAGATCCTCCAGAGCGGTGGTCTGGCCGGCATAGATGCCCATGGGCTCATAGTGGATGTCGCCCACGGCCACCAGATGGGTGCCCCGCTCGGCGTTGAAGTTCTCCATGTAGGGGGTGTGCTGGAAGTAGTTGGCGTCGTCCTCGCCGTCTTCCACGGCGGTGTTGGGCACCACGTAGTCGGTGTACTCCACGATCTGCAGGTCGATGCCCTGCTCCGCCAAGTCGTCCTTCACCTGGGCCAGGATCTCGGCGTGAGGGGTGGGGGAAGCGCCGACCCGCAGGGTGACGGTGTCGCCGGTGGCCTCGGCGGTCTCCTCGGTCTCGGCGGCCTCGGCGGTTTCGGTCTCTTCGGTCTCGGCGGGTTCGGTCTCAGCGGAGCCGCCGCAGGCGGCCAGGGCCAGGACCATGGTCAGAGCGAAGAGCAGAGCCAGAAGTTTCTTCATTGTCTTTGTCCTCCTTTAAGGATTTTGTGGTTTCGTCTTTCGACGGATTTATCTCAGACGCTTATCTACCTTGGTAGACAGCCAACTGAAAACGGTTTGGATGATCTGAACCAGGACGATGATGAGGATGACGGTGGTCCAGAGCATGGAGGGGATGTACCGCTGGTAGCCGTACCGGACGGCCAGGTCGCCCAGGCCGCCGGACCCGATGGCCCCGGCGATGGCGGTATAGCCCAGGATGGTGATCAGGGAGATGGAGGCCCCCAAAATCAGGGAGGGCTTGGCCTCGGGCAGGTAGACCTTGGTGACCACCTGGGGCACGGAGGCGCCCATGGACTGAGCGGCCTCCACCACGCCGCCGTCCACCTCCGCCAGGGAGGTCTCCACCATCCGGGCGATGAAGGGGGCGGCGGAGATCACCAGGGGCGGAATGGCCCCCCGGACGCCGATCTTGGTGCCCACCAGCAGCTTGGTGAAGCCCATGACGGCGATCATCAGGATGATGAAGGGCAGGGAGCGGCCCACGTTGATGATCCAGCCCAGGATGCGGTTGACCCACTTCCTTGGCCAGATGCCGTGGGGCTGGGTGATGTTCACCAGCACCCCCAGGGGCAGGCCGATGACGTAGGCGAAGAAGGTGGACACGAAGGTCATTACCAGGGTGTCCCGGAGACCCACCAGCAGCAGGTCGCCGTACTGGGTCCAAAAGGCGGAAATGGCTTCAGCCATGGTCGGGCACCTCCTCTACGGTGACGTTGGGCTGGCTGCGGATGTATTCAATGGCCCGGGCGGCCTCGGCCTGGCTCTCGGGCAGGCCCAGGAGCATGGTGCCGAAGGCCTTGCCGTCGATGTTCCGGGTGTCGGCCCCCAGGATGTTGGCCTTGATCCCCAGGTCGATGGCCAGGGAGGCGATGAGGGGCTCATAGGAGGAGCCGCCGTTGAAGGCCACCCGGATGACGTGGGCGGGGGGAAGCTTGTCGATGCGCACCCCGTTGGGGTAGACCAGCTGCCGGCCGATGTCGGTCTTGGGGTCGGCGAAGATGTCCGCCACGGCCCCCTGCTCTGCCACCACGCCGCCGTCCAGGATGGCCACCCGGTGGCAGATCTCCTCGATGACGTTCATCTGGTGGGTGATGACCACCACCGTCACCCCCAGCTTCTGGTTGAGCTCCTGGAGGAGGGCCAGGATGGAGAGGGTGGTGTTGGGGTCCAGGGCGGAGGTGGCCTCGTCGCACAGCAGGACCTTGGGGTCGGTGGCCAGGGCCCGGGCGATGGCCACCCGCTGCTTCTGGCCGCCGGACATTTGGGCGGGGTAGGCCTTTTCCTTGTCCTCCAGGCCCACGATCTTCAGCAGCTCCCGGGCCTTTTTCACGGCCTCGGCCCGCTTGACGCCGATGAGCTCCAGGGGGAAGCAGATGTTGTCCAGGGCGGTGCGCTGCATGAGCAGGTTGAAGCTCTGGAAGATCATGCTGATGGCGTGCCGGGCCTCCCGCAGCTCCCTGGTTTTGAGCTTGGTGATGTCCTGGCCGTTGAACAGGACGGTGCCGGCGGTGGGGCGCTCCAGGAGGTTCATGCACCGGACCAGGGTGGACTTGCCCGCCCCGGACAGGCCGATGATGCCGAAGATCTCCCCAGCCATGATCTCCAGGTTGATATCGTCTAGGGCGTGGACCGCGGTGGGGCCCTCGCCGAAGGTCTTGTTCAGGTGCTGGATCTGAATGATGGGTTCAGCCACAGACCTCACTCCTTCTTGTCTGGTTTGGGGATCGGAGGATCCCGGAAAAGCTGTACATATAAGAAAATCGCCCTTGAACTGCGCAAGGACGACGAAACTGCCGTGGTACCACCTTGGTTCGCCGGGCCCTCGCGGACACGGCCTTGGGGAGTGGGTCACTCCGGCGCGGTGACGGGCGCACCCGGCGAAGCCTACCCCTCTCCTGAGGCTCGACCCCGCGGCTCCGAGACCATGTTCCCCCCGTGCTTCCGCGCCCCTTTTCAGCTGCCGGGGCTCTCTGCGGCGGTCCTCCGCGGGTACTCTTCTCTTCATCGCCTTTGAAACTGTGGACTTGTTACGGAATAATTTACGCCATTCTCGCAGGATTGTCAAGATGGAATGTGACGAAGTGCGGGGAAAGTTGGCGTCCTTGCTTGTATATTCCTACTAATTAAGAAGGTTTATTGTCTTCTCCTTCCGTCCCACGGACCCCATAGAAAAGCCCCGGCGCCTGTTCAGGCGCCGGGGGATGCAGGCTGTTTACTTTTTCTCGGCGCCCTCCGCCCCGCCGGTGATCTCGGTGCCGGGCTGGAGGATGAAGTGGTTCCGGTTGAACCACAGCAGGCCCTCCCGCTTGAGCTTGTTGAGCTCCTTGGACACCACGGACCGGTCCAGGTTCAGGTAGTCCGCCAACTGCTGCTGGTCGAAGGGGACGAAGAAGTCCATGGTTCCCTTCTCCCGGTAGAGCTGGGTCAGGAAGGCGATCAGCCGGTCACGGGCCCGCTTGGGGGCCAGGAGCATATCCCGGCCGCTAAACTTCATACACTGCCGACAGGCAGCTTCCAGCAGATTCCGGGTGACCTGGTACAGCCAAGGCCGCCAGTAGGGACGGGGGACCGAAAGGCCGCTGACGGACAGCAGCAGGAGCCGGCAGTCCTCATTGGCCACCGCCGACACCACCGTGTTGTTCCCCAGGATACCGGGGACCAGACCGAAGACCTGGCCGGCCATGCGAAAGGCGGGAATGGAGCGGCTGCCCAGGGTGTCGAGGAACTCCATCCGAACGCTCCCTGACAGCACCACGTAGATATCATCTACCTGGCGCCCCGCGTGTAAGATGCTTTGGTTGCGTGCATAGGTCTCCGCCCGCGGATGCAGCGCCGAGAGGGCCTCTTCCAGCTCCTCTCTGGTCATGCCGCTGAAAATTGATAGTTTGCTTAGCTCAGAGAGCTCAGAAAACTCAGAACGATCCATACCGGAAATCTCTCCTCTCATCATTATTAGTACTATAGCATTTCCGCAAGGGAAAATCTGTTGTCCTTGCAACAAGGGCACGGTGAGAGGAGAAAAAAGAAGGAAAACCACGGGGGAACCGCGAGAAACCGCGAAAAGAAGTGTCCCGTTCTGTGTCTGTCGCCACACCCCCCTTCCTCCGCCCGGCGGCGGACGAAAAAACGCCCCTCCCGCCGGGGCGGGAGAGGCGTGTGCGGTTCGATGGAGGGGGATCAAGTGGCGGCCAGCGCCTGGTCCAGGTCCGCCAGAATGTCGTCGATGTGCTCGGTGCCGATGGACAGCCGGACGGTGGCGGGGGTGATGTCCGCCGCGGCCAACTCCTCGGCGCTCAGTTGGGAGTGGGTGGTGGTGGCCGGGTGGATCACCAGGCTCTTCACGTCGGCCACGTTGGCCAGCAGGGAGAAGATCTCCAGGCTGTCGATGAATTTGTGGGCCTCGGCCTGGCCCCCCTTCACCTCGAAGGTGAAGATAGAGGCCCCGCCGTTGGGGAAGTACTTCTCATACAGGGCGTGGTCCGGGTGGTCCGGCAGGGAGGGGTGGTTGACCTTGGCCACCTTGGGGTGGCGGGTCAAAAACTCCACCACCCTCTTGGTGTTCTCGGCGTGGCGCTCCAGCCGGAGAGAGAGGGTCTCCACCCCCTGGAGGAGGAGGAAGGCGTTGAAGGGGGACAGGGTGGCGCCGGTGTCCCGGAGGAGGATGGCCCGAATGTAGGTGACGAAGGCCGCCGGGCCCGCCGCGTCCACAAAGGACACCCCGTGATAGCTGGGGTTAGGGGCTGCGATGGGGGCGTACTTGCCGGAAGCCTTCCAGTCAAAGGTCCCGGCGTCCACAATAACGCCCCCCAGGGTGGTGCCGTGGCCCCCCAGGAACTTGGTGGCCGAGTGGACCACGATGTCCGCCCCGTGCTCGATGGGCCGGATGAGGTAGGGGGTGCCGAAGGTGTTGTCGATGACCAGGGGCAGACCGTGGCTGTGGGCCAGGTCCGCCAGGGCGTCGATGTCGGGGATGTCGGAGTTGGGGTTGCCCAGGGTCTCGATGAAGATGGCCTTGGTGTTGTCCTGAATGGCCCCCTCCACCGCCGCCAGGTCGTGGACGTCCACGAAGGTGGTGTCGATGCCCTGGAGGGGCAGGGTGTGGGCCAGGAGGTTGAAGGAGCCGCCGTAGATGGTCTTCTGGGCCACGATGTGCTCCCCCGCCTGGGCCAGGGCCTGGATGGTGTAGCTGATGGCCGCGGCCCCCGAGGCCACCGCCAGGGCGGCCACGCCGCCCTCCAGGGCCGCCATCCGCTCCTCCAGGACCCCCTGGGTGGAGTTGGTGAGCCGGCCGTAGATGTTGCCCGGGTCCGCCAGCCCGAACCGGGCGGCGGCGTGGGCGGAGTTTTTGAACACGTAGGAGGTGGTCTGGTAGATGGGCACCGCCCGGGAATCGGTGGCGGGGTCGGGCTGCTCCTGTCCCACGTGGAGCTGCAGGGTCTCAAAGTGATAGTTCCGGTTTGCCATGATAAGGTCTCCTTTTCTGTATTATTTTAGTGTGTGGTGCAGAGAGGGTCAGGTCAACAGAGGGGAGACATTCGACCGAACCGGAAATTCTGGCGCAGCAGCGCGCCGAACAGGAAACGCATCCGCGCCGCCTCCTTTCGTGCTGATTCAGGGAAGTATTAAACCAACCTCCTGAATAGGTTGATAGGATATTAACACAACTTTCCCAGTATGTCAATAGGTTTTTGGAAAAAGATTTGACCCGCCGGCGTCCCGGCGGGTCGGTGTTATACTATTTCTTGATAAAAACATTTCATATGTTTTTATTCCCATGGGCTATGCCCATGGCCGCCGCACGGATGTGCGGCGAAGAAAGCCGTTCAA
>CACZKM010000035.1 GCA_902781745.1 Oscillospiraceae bacterium | reverse complement strand
ACCAACAAGCTCATCCGGTTCTATCCCGGGGCCACAGGACTGAAAACCGGCTCCACCGACTCCGCCCTGTACTGCCTGTCCGCCACGGCGGAGAAGGAGGGAATGGAGCTTATCGCCGTGGTCCTGGGGTCCCCCACCTCGGCGGACCGGTTCGAGAGCGCCAAAGCCCTGCTCAACTATGGCTTTGCCTCCTACGCCCTGGTTACCCCCGCCCCGTCGGAGCCCCTGATCCCGGTGGAGGTGACCCTGGGGACCCGGAGCGCGGTCATGCCGGTGATCGACGGACAGACCCAGCTTCTCCTGCCCCGGGAGGAGGCCGGCCAGGTGACCACCACGGTGTCCCTGCCCGACAGCGTTCCCGCCCCGGTGGAGGAGGGCCAGACCCTGGGTCACCTGACGGTGCTGGTGAACGGGGAGAAAAAGGGGGAACTGCCCTTAGTGGCCCAGGAGGGGGTGGAGAAGCTGTCCCTGCTGCAAATTTATAAAGGGTTACTGACCACCCTGTTCTGCGGGGGATAGGAAAAACAGGCACATCGCCCGGAGGGAGCGGCGTGCCTGTTCTTCTATGGCGGTTCAGGTGGTCAGTGTTTGGTCCGGGCGGAAGAGAAACAGGGGCTTGTCTTTCTTGTCCGTAACAGGCAGCGTTTCCTGCCGGAAGACGGACAGGGCCAGCCCGATGAGCCCCATTTGCACCGCCAGATCGCAGTTGCCGCCCACCAGAGGGAAGGGCACGGGGAACCAGATAAAGCCCAGACTGGTCACGATGCCGCACACCGTCTGGAGCAGGAGGGGCAAGGCTATGGACAGGGAGACGACCCGGCCCAGGACGTTCTTCTGTCTCAGGCCCCGGACCAGTAGCAGGAGGGTCAGGAGCAAAAACCCGCCGGACAGCAGCAGGTAGGGCAGCCAGCCCAGGCGGTGCAGGACGGTGACGGGGAAAAAGTTGTTTCCTGCCCCGGGGAGTGAGATCCAGTAAGAACCCGGATCAAGTTGGTTTGCGGGAGCCGTCCAGTCGGAGGGGCCCAGCCAGTGGGCCTTGGAGACGATCTCCCGAATCAGAATGGCCGTGTAGGTGTCGGATTCGTGGACGTACAACTCCGGATGCAGGAAGGCGGACAGGGAGTGGGCAGGGGAGGGCAGCGTGGTGAAATACAGGAACCCCGCGCAGCAGAGCAGAGCCAACCCAGCGGCCAAAAGACGGCTCCGGACCCGCCCCAGCCCGTACCAGTCCTTCCAGGTCAGGACGAGCAGCATGACCATGCACACCGCCGGCAGGAGGAGGAAGGACCCCGCACCGAGGGTATAGCCGTGGTGGGAGGTATACATGATGAAAGGCAGGGCGGGCAGCGGTAGAAGGGAGAGCAGCAATCCCTTCCGGCCGCCCTTTCGCCGGGCGTACAGCCAGCCGCCATAGCACAGCGGCATGACCAGATGAAAAATATGGGTGACGTAATAGATGGCCGGTTCGGCCAAGGGCGAGGATGGGACGGCGTAATTGGGCAGAAACAGGAACCCCAGCAGCAGTCCGGCGGGGAACAGGAGATTCCCCCACCCAGCAAGGATGGTATCGTCCAGGAAATGTCCCGCCAGCATCAGCGCTGTGCCCAGAAACAGAGCCAGATAGCAGTTCCCGCTGTCGTTGCCCTGGAAGAAGCTGTCCGAAAACCACCAGTCCCGGGTCAACTCCACCCGCAGGACCGTCACCGCCATGGCGATGGCCAGGGTCAGCCCCAGCAGTCCCCACTGTGGCTTTGGCCGGTGGACCCGGTCCAGCTCCTGGCCGACAGTCACCGGGTCCCCCATCTGCCGGACCGCCTCGGCCCGGGCCTCCTCCTCGGACAGGCCCCGCGCAAGGGCGGCCTCCCGTTCGCACAGCAGGTGGTCCTCCAGCTCCGCCAGCAGGGTGGGACGGGCCCGGTCCCAGCGGATCTGTTCCCCGGCGGCGGTGAGATACTCCCGGATGAGATCACGCATAGCCCTCGCCCCCCTTCAGGACCTTGACCATGGCGTCGGCGTAGGTCCGCCATTCCTGTTCCTTTTCGGCCAGATGCTTTCGTCCCGTGTCGGTGAGGTGATAGTACCGCCGGGGGCGGGAGGAATCGCTGGCTTCCTCCCAGGCGGTGATGTATCCCTTCTGCTCCAGGGTGTGGAGCAGGGGATAGAGGGTCCCCGATTTCAACTCAAAGGTCTTGTCCGAGCGGCGGCGAAGCTCTTCCGTCATCTGATACCCGTATTTGTCCCCGTCCTCCAGGAGCTTCAGGACCAGCAGCCCCGTGCTGCCAGAGAGCAGGCTTTTGTCCAACTTCATTGGGAGTGCCTCCTTTTCTATGTTGGTCATCTACATGATATATCGAATATCGACATAAGTCAAGAGGGATTTCGCCGACCCCTTGCCAGAACGAAAAAAGTAGGCTACAATAGCGCCATCGCTATCAAAACCCAACGGAGTCAAGCTATGGATTACTTTCACATCATCGAAGACAAGCAGGACCTGCTGAAGGTCAGCAACCTGGGCCTGGCCTATCTGGGCGACGCCGTTTACGAGGTCATGGTCCGCTCCTGGCTGGTCCTCCACGGCAGGCTCACCCCGGGGAAGCTCCATCAGTCCGCCCTGGCCTATGTGGCGGCCCCCCGGCAGGCGGCCATGATGGAGAAGCTGTATCCCCTCCTCACCGAGGAGGAGGACCGGGTCTACAAGCGGGGGCGCAACGCCAACCCCCACTCCCACCCCAAGGGGGCCACCCGCCAGGAGTACCAGATCGCCACCGGCCTGGAGGCCCTGTTCGGCTGGCTCTATCTCAACGGGGCCAACGACCGGCTCAACACCCTGTTTGAGGCCATGCTGGCCGGAGAGGAGGTCTGACCCATGCCCATGGACGCCCTGTGTCTCTCCGCCGTTCTGCGGGAGACCGCCGCCGCCGTCACCGGGGGACGCATCGACAAGATCTACCAGCCCAGCCGGGACGAGGTCATTTTGCAGATCCGGGGGAGAGAGGGGGCCTGCAGGCTCCTGCTCTCGGCCAACCCCGCCCGGCCCCGCATCCAGCTCACCGGCCTGAACTGGGAGAACCCCGCCCAGCCCCCCATGTTCTGTATGCTCCTGCGGAAGTATTTGGCGGGGGGCCGCATCCTGGAGCTGCGCCAGCCCCCCATGGAGCGGGTGGCGGAGCTCCGGATCGAGGCCACCGACGAGATGGGGGACAAGGTCCCCCGCCGCCTGATCCTGGAGGCCATCGGCCGGAAGACCAACCTTCTCCTGCTGGACGGGGAGGACCGCATCGTGGACTGCCTCCGCCGGGTGGACGGGGACCTGACCACCGCCCGCCCCCTGCTGCCGGGGATGTTCTACCAGGACCCGCCGCCCCAGCCGGGAAAGCGGGACCCCTCTGCCCTCACCGAGGAAGACCGGGCGGCCATCCTGGCCGGGCCCCTGGACGCCCCGGCGGACAAGTTCCTCCTGGACCGGTTCGCGGGCTTCTCCCCCCTCATCGCCCGGGAGGCTGCCTTTGAGGCCTTCGGAGACGTGGACAGCCCCGCCGGGCAGAACGCCCCCCTGCTGCTGGACAAGCTCAGCGCCCTGGTGGAGAGGACCGCCGCCGGACAGACGGAGCCCACCCTGCTCCGCCGGGAGGGCAAGGCGGTGGACTTCACCTTCCGGCCCATCCTCCAGTACGGACCGGGGACGGAGAGCATCTCCTATCCCACCTTCGCCGCCCTCCTGGATGACTACTACCAGGCCCGGGAGACCGCCGACCAGGTCCGCCAGAAGGGCCAGGACCTCCTCAAGCCCCTGACCCAGGCCCGGGACCGGCTGGCCCGGAAGATGGCCCTCCAGGAGAAGGAGCTGGCCCAGAGCCATGACCGGGACCGCTACCGCCTCTTCGGGGAGCTCATCACCGCCAACCTCTACCGGATGAAAAAGGGGGAGCGGACCCTCCGGGCCCAGAATTACTACGACCCCGACGGCGGGGAGATCGACATCCCCCTGGACCCCCTGAAAACGCCCCAGCAGAACGCCGCCCGGTACTACAAGCTCTACACCAAGGCCAAGACCGCCGAGGAGATGCTCACCATCCAATTAGAGAAGGGCGCCAAGGAAATGGAGTACCTGGACAGCGTCCTGGAGAGCGTCTCCCGGGCCCAGGGGGACCGGGACCTGGAGGAGATCCGCCAGGAGCTGGTGGAGACCGGCTACCTCCGCCGCCGGGCCAAGGCCAAGGACCGGATGAAGCGCCCCGCCGCCAAGCCCCTGGAGTTCCGCTCCTCCGCGGGGCTGCGGATCTCCGTGGGGCGGAACAACCTGCAGAACGACCGGCTCACCACCAAGCAGGCGGGGAAGTGGGACTACTGGCTCCACACCCAGAAGATCCACGGGGCCCACGTCATCCTGTGGACCGAGGGGCAGGCGCCGGACGACCAGAGCCTCCGGGAGGCCGCCATGCTGGCCGCGTGGTTCTCCCAGGGGAAGGAGGGGAAGAAGGTCCCGGTGGACTACACCCCGGTGAAGTTCGTGAAAAAGCCCGCCGGGGCCCGGCCGGGGATGGTGGTCTACACCACCTACCAGACCGCCTATGTGGACCCGGACCCCGGCCTTGCGGACCGCCTGAAGGCATAAGAAAACCGCTGCTCCCCGGATCGTCAGGGGGCAGCGGTTTGTGCCGGTATGGTGATTCTGTTACGGCGCGGAGTCGATATCCACCAGGATGTTGTCCGTGCCGTTTTCCTCGAATTCGGTGATGTAGGCCTCGATCCGCTGGTTCAGCTCGGCGTAGTTGCTCTCGTCGATGGGGGCGTCGTTCATGTCCCGCCGGGCCAGGTCCTCGGCCAGGATGTCGAAGAAGACGTTGTTCTCATACTCCATGATGGCCTCATGGATGCCCCCCTCCACAAAGGCCCGGGAGGGGACCACTTCGCCCCGATAGGTCTCCGCCAGGATGTCCATGCCCTCCTTGCGGGCCTTGTCGAAGAGGAGGCTCTCCACGTGGTCGTAGTCCTTGAACCGGTCCTCCCCCCGGGTGGAGTTGAGGATCCAGTTGCCGATGTATGCCATATCCAGCAGACGCCGGAATTCCTTTTTGCTCAGTTCCAACTGCATACCAATGACCTCCTTTGCTTCGAGTCTCGCTGAAGCCGACGTCCGGGGGATGCCGCCCCGGTGCCAGTATACGCAGTGGCGGGAGGGAACGCCTCCCGGTTCGTCCCCATTATAAGGCCAGCGGAGGGGAATGTCAAAGGCAAACTGTGAACGGGCTGTTAAGAATTATACAAAAATGTCCCCGGAAAGGGCGCCTCTTTCCCCGCCTTCGTGCCTTTACTTTTGGAAGGATATCGGGTATAATAACGTGCATTTCAATGCGGATACCCGCAGAAGGAACCCATTCCAACAGAAACTGGTGATTCATAGATGGAAAAACCTGTGATCATATCCATCCGGGGCGTGCAGTCCACCAGCCCCGGAGAGGAGGACGTGATGGAGCTGGTCACCCAGGGCGTCCTGGAAGCCGGCGAGGGGGACCTGACCCTCAGCTACCGGGAGAGCGAGCTCACCGGCCTGGAGGGGACCACCACCACCTTCCGCATCGGGAAGGACAGGATCACCCTGACCCGGGAGGGCACCCTCAACTCCGAGATGGTCTTCCAGGAGGGGGAGAAGCACGTCTCCCTGTACGAGACCCCATACGGCGGCCTGACCCTGGGGGTCCGGACCCGGAAGGCCCGGTCTGACCTGAGCATGGCCGGCGGCGACCTGGAGATCCGCTACGCCCTGGAGGTGGATGACGAGAAGATCGGGGAGAACTCCTTTTTCATCCAGGTCCGGGAGCCCAACGGCGCCTCCCTCGAGCTGACCTGACCCCGCGCTTATCCTGAAAAATTCGAAAAGCAGGTGACGATAGACATGGCAAACATGATCCAGTCCGCCAAGGACCAGGTGGCCAAGATCACCCGGGCGGCCTACGAGGCCGCCGCCGCGGAGGGCGTCCTCCCGGCAGGGGTGGAGCTCAAGGGCTCCATCGAGATCCCCAAGGATCCACAGAACGGCGACTACGCCTCCTCCGCCGCCATGGCGGGGGCCAAGGCCATGAAAAGGAAACCCCGGGACATCGCCCAGGCCCTGGCCGACCGCATGGACCTGACCGGCACCATCTTCTCCTCCGTGGAGATCGCCGGTCCCGGCTTCCTCAACTTCCGCCTGGGCCCCAAGTGGTACGGGGATGTGCTGGCGGAGATCGAGAAGGAGGGCCTGGCCTACGGCGGCAGCGACGAGGGCAAGGGACAGAAGGTCATGGTGGAGTTCGTCTCCGCCAACCCCACCGGCCCCATGCACATGGGCAACGCCCGGGGCGGCGTGCTGGGGGACACCCTGGCCAATGTCCTGGCCCGGGACGGCTATGACACCTGGAAGGAATTCTACGTCAACGACGCCGGCAACCAGATCAACAAGTTCGCCGTATCCATCCAGGCCCGGTACTTCCAGCTTCTCCTGGGGGAGGACAACGTCCCCTTCCCCGAGGACGGCTACCACGGGGACGACATCAAGGAGTTGGCCAAGGCCTTCTATGAGGAGCACGGCGACAGCTATAAGGATGTAGACGAGCAGACCCGGCTGGACGCCCTGGCCGCCTTCGGCCTGGAGCGGAACATCCCCAAGATGAAGGCCGACCTGCGGCAGTACGGCATCGAGTATGACGAATGGTTCTTTGAGTCCTCCCTCCACGAGTCCGGCTTCGTGGCCGAGACCGTGGACCTGCTGACGGAAAAGGGCTGGACCTATGAAAAGGACGGGGCCCTGTGGCTTAACACCACCGAGCTGCTCAAGCAGAAGTACCTGGCCGAGGGCAAGAGCCAGAAGCAGGTGGACAAGCTGGACCTGAAGGACGACGTCCTCCGCCGGGCCAACGGGTTCTACACCTACTTTGCCGCCGACATCGCCTACCACCGGAACAAGTTCGCCGTCCGGGGCTTCGACAAGGTCATCAACATCTGGGGGGCCGACCACCACGGCCACGTGGCCCGGCTTCAGGCGGCTCTGGACGGTCTGGGTCTGGACGGCTCCCACCGGCTGGTCATCGTCCTCATGCAGCTTGTGAACCTCCTCCAGGACGGACAGCCCGTCCGGATGAGCAAGCGCTCCGGCAAGGCCATCGCCCTCCACGACCTTTTGGACGAGGTCAGCGTGGACGCCGCCCGGTACTTCTTCAACGCCCGGTCCGCCTCCACCCCCGTGGACTTCGACTTGGGGCTTGCGGTGCGGGAGGACAGCGAGAACCCGGTGTACTACGTCCAGTACGCCCACGCCCGGATCTGCACCTTGATCGCCCGTCTGGCGGAGGAGGGGAGCCCCGTTCCCGCCGCCCGGGACATCAACGCCGAGGTCCTGTCCACCGAGGAGGAGAAGAACCTTATCCGCGCCCTGGCCCGGCTCCCCGACGAGATCCACACCGCCGCCCGGGACTACGACCCCTCCCGGATCAACCGGTATCTCATCGACCTGGCCGGGGACTTCCACCGGTTCTACGGGGCCTGCCGCATCAAGGGCGAGACAAAGGAGCTGCTGGACGCCCGCCTGAAGCTGGCCGACTCCGTCCGGTCTGTCCTGGCCAACTGCCTGGGCCTGCTGGGCGTCACCGCGCCGGAGAAGATGTAACTCCCCATAAACCAAATACAAAACCGCTGGAACAGCCGTGTTCCAGCGGTTTTTTGGTTCAGCGTCCCGCCGCTACCAGGTCCCGGGTGGCGGACAGCATGGCCTCGGCCAGAGCGTCCACCTCGTCTCGGGTGTTGGAGGGGGCGAAGGAGAGGCGGAGCATCCCGTCCCGCACCGGCTTGGACAGGTTCATGGCCCCATACACATGGCTGGCCTTCCCCCGGTGGCAGGCGGACCCGGCGGAGAGACAGAACCCCTTGTCGCTGAGATAGCGGACCACCACCTGGCTGGGCCGGCCGGGCAGGGACACGGCGCAGATGTGGGGGGCGTCCCCTTCTGCGACCACCGCCAGGCCGGGCACCTTTGCCTGAAGGGTCTCCAAAGCGTAAGCCTTCAGGTCCTGCAGATAGGCAATGTTCTCGTCCCGGTGTTTATACCCGAGCTCCGCCGCCGCGGCGAAGGCGGCGATCTGAGGGGTGGCCTCAGTGCCCGACCGGAGGCCCTTTTCCTGGCCGCCCCCCCGGATCAGGGGCTCCGCCCGGAGGCCGCTTCGGATATACAGCGCCCCGCTGCCCTTCATGCCGCCGATCTTATGGGCGCTGAGGGTCACCAGGTCCGCCCCCAGGGACTTGGGGGTGAAGGGGACCTTCAAAAAGCCCTGGACCGCGTCGGTGTGGAGAAGGGCCGACGACCTGCGCCCTTTGAGCACTTGGGACACCTCCGCCACCGGCTGGATGGCGCCCGTCTCGTTGTTCACCAGCATCATGGACACCAGCACCGTGTCCTCCTGCAGGGCGGCTTCCACCGCCTCGATGGGGATACGCCCGGTGTGGTCGGGGGTGAGATAGGCGACCTCGTACCCCTGCTGCTCCAGGGCCTTGCAGGGCTCCAGCACGGCGGCGTGCTCTACGGCGGTGGTGATGATGTGCTTCCCCCGGTGCCGCCCCAGGTGGACCGCCAGTTGGACGGCCCAGTTGTCCCCCTCGGTGCCGCAGGAGGTGAAGAAGAGCTCTCCCGGCTGGCAGCCCAGAGCCTTGGCCACCGCGGCCCGGTGTTCCTCCACCTCCTTGGCGGCCTGCTTTCCCAGGGCGTGGAGGGAGGAGGGGTTGCCGAAGTCCCGGGTCATCACCCGATAGGCCGCGTCGGCGGCGGCGGGGAGGACGGCGGTGGTGGCTGCGTGGTCAAAGTAGATCATGGGTAAGACCCCTTTCGGGTGTTTAGGTATCACCGCATACCGGAAGTATGCGGTCATGCCTTGATTCAAAAGCTTTCTCATTTTAATACTATTCCCAAATTAAGAAATTAATTTGGGAATCCGCGTGCTGCGCACGCTCATGCCGCGCAAGCGCGTCATGCCGTCTCATGCAGTCCCAAACGCGCCTACGGCGCTATAAAAAGCTTTTCAGCTTTTTAATTGGGACTAGTATAATGACTGCGGGGGTGGTTGTCAAGGCCCCTCTGCCATGGGACGGCCCTCCGGGGAAAAGCGAAAGACCACCCACCGCCGCCCCGCCATCTCCCGCACCCGGGCCAGACAGAAGGCCGGGACCAGGGGAAAGGAGCGGCGGGGGTCCCAGGGGGCGGCCAGAAGGAACCCGTCCTCCTCCTTGGGGCAGAGAAACCAGCGGTCCTCCTCCGCCGCGGCCCGGGCCAGCACGGGATCGCCGGGGAACCGGGCGGCGGGGTCCCGGACCCGCTGCCAGCCGGGGAGGGACGGCCCCCCTTGGCGAAAGGCGTGGGCCAGGACCGCCTCCGCCCCGGTGACCGGCCAGCAGCCCTTCCCCGCCAGGTCCGCCACAGGGACCGTCCGGCCCAGCCGCAGGCAGCCCCCCTCGGGCAGCAGGAGCCCCAGGTCAACCTGGCCCCGGGGGCCTTTCAGGAGACCCCGGTACAGCCCCGGCCGGTCCGGACGGACCTCCAGGCAGAGCTCTGCCAAACCGCCCCGGACCGTGCAGGTCAGGCGTCCTCTTGGGAATTGAATGGTCCGCTGTTCCATGGCGATCCCTCCGGGCATATCCTATGAGAGGCGGGGCTCCTTCATGCCGCCCCCCTTTTTGGACCGCGGCGGCGGGGCAAGGTGGGGTTTCCCCTTGTGTTCTGCCGCAAACCGGTGTAAAGTAAGTCCTGCAACGCCAACGACCGAACCATGAAAGGGAGAACTGCCATGTCCACCAAGATTTCCTTTGCCTCCGATTACATGGAGGGCGCCCACCCTGCCATCCTTTCCCGCCTGCTGGAGACCAACCTGCTTCACACGCCCGGCTACGGCACCGACGAGATCTGCGAATCGGCCCGGGAGAAGATCCGGGCGGCCTGCCGGGCCCCCCGGGCGGCGGTCCACTTCCTGGTGGGGGGCACCCAGACCAACGCCACGGTCATCGACGCCCTGCTCCGCCCCTGGCAGGGGGTCGTCGCCGCCGAGAGCGGACACATCAGCACCCATGAGGCCGGGGCCATCGAGTTCGGCGGCCACAAGGTCCTGACCCTGCCCCATGCCCTGGGGAAGATCACCGCGGCCGACGTCCGGGCCCGCTGTGAGGACCACTGGGGGGACGGGAACCGGGACCACATGGTGGAGCCGGGGATGGTCTACATCTCCCATCCCACGGAATACGGCGCCCTGTACGCCAAGGGGGAGCTCACCGAGCTTCATCAGGTCTGCCGGGACTACGGCATCCCCCTCTATCTGGACGGGGCCCGGCTGGCCTACGCCCTGGCTTGCCCGGAGAACGACGTCACCCTGGCTGACCTGGCCGCCCTGTGCGACGTGTTCTACATCGGCGGGACCAAGTGCGGGGCCCTGCTGGGGGAGGCGGTGGTGGCCGCCGATCCTGACCGGCTGCCCCGATTCTTTACCATCATGAAGCAGCACGGCGCCCTTCTGGCCAAGGGGCGGGTCCTGGGCATCCAGTTCGACGCCCTCTTTACCGACGGCCTCTATGGGAGGATCGGCAAGCCCGCCCTGGAGGCGGCGGACGCCATCCGGGCCCTGTGTGACAAGGCGGGGTGCCCGCCCTGCTTCCACACCCCCACCAACCAGGTCTTTGTCCGGGTGGAGGACAGGGTGCTGGCCCCCCTGGCGGACCGGGTGGAGTTCAGCTTCTGGGAAAAGGCCGATGAGACCCACACCATCCTCCGCTTTGCCTCCAGCTGGGCCACCCGGATGGAGGACGTGGAAAAGCTGGGCCAGGTCCTCCGGGACGTTCTGTGACCGAAAGACAACAAGGAAACCCCCATCCTGCTCTGTTGTGAGCGGGATGGGGGTCGTCTGTTTGTTGTGGGATTGAGAGGGGATCACGCCGCCGCGGCCTCTTCCTGGCCGGTCTCCGCCGGGGCTGTCTCCGCTGCCGGTGCTGCCGCGGCCTTGTTGGCGATGTCGTAGTCCGCGCCCAGGATGCCGTGGCAGCCCTCCAGGGCGTACTGGAGCTTGTTGTACACGGCGTCGGTGACCACGGACTTGTCTCCGCCCTCATAGCCCTCCATGGCCCGGTGGACGTCCAGCACCAGGTACTGGTCCGCCGCGCCGCCGCCCCGGTTCAGGACCAGCATGGGCACGTAGCTGACGTCGGTGACGGTGGTGGTGCCCGCCTCAAAGTCCTTGGTGAGCTGAAGCTGCAGGATGGCGGTGACGTCGGTGTAGTTGACCTTCACCGTGGCGGGGCTCTGGTTGGACACGAAGTTGCCCAGGGAGTAGCACACAAAGGCCGAGCGGGTGGACCCGTCGTCCATGGTCACCGTCCGGGTCATCATGGGCTGGGGCACGTGGGAGTGGCTGCCCAGGATCAGGTCCGCGCCGTTCTTGATGAGATAGTCGGCCACCTCGTCCTGGTAGGAATTCTCCGTGGTCTGGTACTCGATGCCCCAGTGGATCATCACGGCGATGAGGTCCGTGTCCAGGCTCCGGGCGTAGGCCAGCTCCCGGTCCAGCTTTTCCGTGTCCAGGGTGGACACATCGGTCATGTAGTCGGTGTTGAAGCGGTTGATGCAGTACCAGTTGGCGTCGGCCACGGGGATGCCGTTGGTGCCGTAGGTATAGCCCAGGAAGGCCACGGAGATGCCCCCCACATCGGCCACCACCACGCCGTTGGCCTTGTCCAGCTCCTCCTGGGTGCGGTAGGTGCCCACGTGCTGGAGCCCCGCCTCGTCCAGCACGTCCAGGGTCCGGCACACGCCGTTGAAGCCCTTGTCCATGCTGTGGTTGTTGGCGGTGGTCACCAGGTCCATGCCGATGGTCTTGAGGTCATAGGCCAGGGCGTCCGGGGCGCAGAAGGCGGGATAGCCGGAGTAGGGAGGCCCATTCAGCGTGGTCTCCAGGTTGCCCACGGCGAAGTCCGCCCCTTCGATCCACCGCTGGGCGAACTGGAAGCAGGGGAGGTAGCTGTAGGTGTCCGTGGAGGCGTTGTATGCGTCGTTGGTCTGGGGGGTGTGGCTCATGATGTCGCCGCAGACCGCCAGGGTGGCGGTGATGGGCTCGGGATAGTCCTCAGGCTCGGTCTGGGTCTCCTCCTGGCCGCTGCCGGAGGAGCCGGACGACGAGGCATGAGGAAAGGCGGAGCCGGTGGCCTCCTGGCGGCTGCCCAGGAAGATGAGCAGGGCGCACAGCAGCACCATAATGGCGGCGACAAGGGCGATGGTTCGGTTCATGGGGTCTCCTCCTCTTGTTCGGGGATGGGGCGTTTTCTGTCTGTGATCTGCCTGTCAGATGTTATAGAGGGCAACGGCGGCGGAGCCCACGGCGGGCATCTCTTCGCCGGCGCACAGGGTCACGTGATGGCCCAGCACGTCCCGGGTGAAGGTCTCCAGGTGGCGCTCCAGGGCCTTGCGGACGGGGGCATAGCGGAGGGCGTCTCCCCACAGGCCGATGCAGACGGGCTTTTCCGGGTCCCGGCCGCCGTTAATGAACTGGAGCACAGCGGAGAGGTTGGCGCACACCAGCCGGGCGGCCCGGTCCAGCACGGCGTTGGCCACGGCGATCCCTACTTCCCGGTCCTCGGGCTCCCGGCAGAAGTGGGCCATGGTCCCGCCGTGTACCGGGTCGTTGAGGAAGTCGATGAGGGCGTCCAGGTCCAGGTAGGTCAGGGAGAGGACGTCCCGGCTGCACCCGAAGGTCAGAAGCTTCCGCTCCGCGGCCTTGATCATCATGAGACGGAAGGTGTCTCCCAGGTATTCCGTGGAGACCATTTTCAGGTAGAGGTCCTCTCCGGGGGCGTAGCTGTCCCGGTCCTTGGGGTAGTCCACCATGGAGAAGGGGACGCACTCGGCGGAGGAGAACCCCCCGTCAAAGAGCATCAGGTGCCCGGGGATGGCCAGCCACCGCAGCACGATGCTCCCCGGGGCCACAAAGCCCGCGTCGATGTTGGAATCCCACACCAGGCCCAGATACCGGTCCTGCCTGGGGGAGTCCACCCCGGCGGCGGCCAGGACCGCGTCGGGCTCGCTCACCAGGACCATGGGCAGGTCGGGCAGGTCCCGGTCGGCAAGCTGGGCCTTCAGAGCGGTCAGCACCGGCTTGCCTTCATATTCCGTGACGGTCATGGTGCCGGGGAACCGGCGGATGGCGCCGTCCCCCTTGCTGTCGTAGTCCACCGGGAAGGGAAGGCACACCGCCACGGCCCGGGCCCGGTCCAGCAGGGGCTCCAGCAGCTCCGCCGCGGCGTAGAGCAGATCATCCAGGGGCGCGGGGTACTCCCGGCCGGGGATGGGGAAGGCGGCCTGATCGGAGAGGACGGGCGTTCCCTGGGAGAAGGTCACCAGGCTGACCCGGACCTCCCGGTCGTCCAGCTCCGCCACCGCCACGGGCCTGTCCTCGGCCAGGGCCCCGAAGGGCTTGAGGAAGGTGGGGAGGATGGGGATGGAGGTCTTGCCGCCGTAGAGGGCGATGCGCATTTGAGAGAGGAAGGCGTGGGTCATGGCGGGCAGATCCAGGATGTCCTCCGTCATGCCGTGGGCCCGCAGCAGGTCGTTGAGCTTTTGTTGGGTGTTTGCGTCCATATCGTTGATGCCTCCGAACGCACAGGTGTGCGAGATATTGAGAGAGTTTTCTTTATTATAGCATATTTTGTAAAAAGTGAAAGGGGGTTATGGCAATTCCCATCCAACCAGCAGACAGCCCTTCTCCACAGAGACGCGGACAGGCCGTCCCTCGAAGTGGTTGCTCACCCCCAGGGGAAAGAAGGGAGAGAGCTCGCCCCCCTCCAGGGGATACCGCCCCCCCAGGATGGAAACGCCCCGGGCGGTCTCCCCCAGAGCGAACACGGAGAAGATCCCCTCCTCTCGGGCAGGCAGGTCCAGGCTGCTGTTCCACAGGGCGGTGAAGACGTAGGAGGCGTCATACAGATACCCCCTGGCCCCCTGCCGGGCCAGGTAGGCCAGGCCCTGGAGGTTGGCCAGGGTGTGGTCCATCCGCCCGCCGGTGCCCCCGTAGAGGTGGAAGGTCCGATACCCTTTTTCCAGCCCCAGCTTCATGGCCAGCATGGAGTCGGTGTCGTCCTTGTCCACGGGGAAGCGTTCCACGTCCGTGTCCCCGGGCAGGGCGTCCAGGGAGTCGAAATCCCCCAGCAGCAGGTCAGGGACCAGCCCCGCCTCCCGGCAATGCAGGTACCCGCCGTCGGCGGCGATGACATAGTCTCCGGGGGTGGGGGCCACCGGCAGACCGTAGAAGGGCCCGGCCCCGATGATGAAGCAGGCGGACACAGCGATCATCTCCTTTCCTGCCCTCTATCATACCACGAAGGCGCCGCCTTGACCATGCTGTTTTTTTCTGCTACACTACGAGGCGTGATTTTTTGCGAGAAAGGGCGTGATGGCCATGATCCGTGGCGCGATCTTCGACGCCGACGGCACCCTCCTGGACTCCATGGGAGCCTGGGACGTGGCGGCGGTACACTATCTGGCGGACCAGGGGGTTCAGGCCCGGCCGGACCTGAAGCAGGTCCTCTTTCCCCTGACCCTGACCGAGTGCACGGTCTATCTCCATGAGGCCTACGGCCTGCCCAAGCCCCCGGCGGAGATCGAGGCGGAGATCAAGGAGAGGATGCGCCTTTTTTACCGGGACAAGGTGGAGGCCAAGCCGGGGGCAAAGGCCTTTCTGGAAGAACTGAAGGCCCGGAGCGTGAAGCTGACCCTGGCCACCAACACCGCCCGGTCCGCCATCACCGAGGGCCTGGCCCGGACGGGGATCCTGCCCCTGCTGGAGGGGATCTATACCACCGACGAGGCGGGGACGGACAAGCACGACCCGGCCTTCTTCCACCTGGTCCGCCGGGCCATGGGGACGGAGACGGCGGACACCTGGGTCTTTGAGGACGCGGTCCACGCGGCTTCCACGGCCTTTCACGCCGGGTTCCCGGTGGCGGGGGTGGCGGACGCCTACAGCGACCAGGAGGCACTGAAACAGGTCTGCCGGCTCTATCTGCCCGACCTGACGGATTTTGACGCCTTCTGGGCCCGGGCCGGGGAACGATAACAGGGAGAATGCCATGCACCGAACGATCAAAGACATCCACACAGAGGGGATCTCGTACCTTGCGCCCATGGAGGGGACCCGGGACTGGTACTGGGGCAGCGACTACGACAGCGGGGACCTGTACGAGGCCGAGGAGATCCACCGGATGGGAAAGCCCGTCCGGCCCAACAGGTTCGTCCTGGTCCGCTATCCCACCGGGGAGACCGTCCGGCCTGTGGCGCCCCGGCCGGGGCAGTATTTCGGCAGGCCCGTGTTCTGGGACGGCAAGGTGGTCCTCCTGCTGGTGGACTTCCCCGCCGGGGAGATCAGGCTGCTGACCTTTGACGGTGAAAAGACAGAGCCCCTGGTCACCCTGCCGCTCTCGTCGGTGAAGGACTGCTACAACCTGATGCTCCACATTTCTCCGCTGATGCTTGCCCGCCAGGCCGCGGACAACGAATTTCAGATCGTCTGGCCGGAGCGGGTCTCCTTTCCCATCGATCCCCACGATTCCTTTGATTTCCGGGACGGCGACCGCCTCTATTTTTCTCGCTGGCAGGAGGACCCGGACTACCGGGAGGAGAGCGTGGTCCGGGACCTGACGACGGGGGAGGTCCTGGAGGTCCGGCCCGGCGCCCTCATGGAGCTGCCCGACGGGCAGGTTTGGCGGCTGCATTGAAAAAGAACCCTGGATAAAATGAAGGGGCCGTTGCAAAAGGTGAAAAGCGCCCTCTCCGTCACGGCTTCGCCGTGCCACAGTTTCTGTGGTTGCTTCGCTTTCTCTTATCAAACTGTCCCC
>CACZKM010000034.1:16352-19367 GCA_902781745.1 Oscillospiraceae bacterium | reverse complement strand
CACCAGAGGATGGACGAAACGCGGCAGCCTTCTTCATAGATGAAATCCAGGAACGCTTCCCAATCCCTGAAAAGGTACTCTGAACAGAAAGAATGATCCTCTATATATTTCTGTACTCTGTGATTTATCATTTTTACCTCTCAAACTCCGAGTTGTCATTTACTCTTCCCATAGGTTTTCGGAAAGTATTAAAATAATTAAAATTTTTTAAATTAACTAATTTTTATTAAATTTAGTTTTAATCATTCACAGCTCAAGAATGTGTTAGCAGACAGACGGTCTCCACATGAAAACTCCGCGGGAACAGATCCGCCGCCTCGGCTCGCTCCAGCCGGTACCCCCGCTGGGCAAACCGCTTCACGTCCCGGGCCAGGGTGGCCGGGTCGCAGGAGACATACACCACCCGCTTCGGGCCCATGGCCGCGATGGTCTCGATGACCTCCGGGGCCAGGCCCTTTCGGGGCGGGTCCACGCAGACCACGTCGGGGCGCACCCCCCGGTCCGCCAGGGTCCGGGCCGCCTGGCCCGCGTCGCCGCAGAGGAACTCCGTGTTCCCCACGCCGTTCCGGGCGGCGTTGGCCCGGGCGTCCTCGATGGCGGCGGGGACCACCTCCGCCCCGTAGGCCTTCCCGGCGTGGCGGGCCATCACCAGGGTGATGGTGCCGATGCCGCAGTAGAGGTCCAGGACGGTCTCCGTCCCCGTGAGGCCGGCGAAGTCCAGGGCCCGGCCGTAGAGGACCTCCGCCTGGTCCCGGTTCACCTGATAGAACGAGGGGACCGACAGCCGGAAGTCCAGGCCGCAGAGGGTGTCCTCCAGGTAGTCCCGCCCCCAGAGCAGGATGTGCTCCTTCCCCAGGATCACGTTGGTCTTCTCGGTGTTCACCGACAGGACCACCCCCGCCAGACCGGGCTCCGCCCGGCGGAGGGACTCGATGAGAATGTCCCCCTCCGGCAGGGCCCGGCCGTTGGCCACCACGGCGCACAGGCTCTCCCCCGCCCGGTTCACCCGGACGTAGAAGTGCCGGATGAGCCCGGTGTGGGCCCCCTCGTCGTAGGCCGGCACGTCATACCGGACCATCCAGTCCTTGAAGGCCTGCCGCAGCCGGGTGGCCTGGAGGGGCTGGAGGAGGCAGTCCGGGGCGTCGATCACGTCGTGGCTCCGGGCCCGGAAGAAGCCCACCCGGGGACCGGGAGCCGTTTCGGTCCCCGCCGCCACGGGGAACTGGACCTTGTTCCGGTACCGGTCCGGGTCCTTGGCCCCGTGGATGGCCGACACCCGGCCCTTCCAGCCCCCCAGACGGGTCAGGGCCTCCTGGACCTTCTGCTTCTTAAAGCGGAGCTCCTCGGTGTAGGTCATGTGCCGGAGCTGGCAGCCCCCGCACCTGGGATAGTTGGGGCAGTCGGGGGCCTGGCGGTAGGGGGAGGGCTCCAGGACCTCAGACACCCGCCCCCAGGCGGCGGTCTTCCCCACCTTTAATAGCTGCACCTGGCACAGCTCCCCCGCCAGAGCGCCCTTGACAAAGACCGCCTGGCCCTCCAGCCGGGCCACGCCCTCGCCGGCGCTGCCGTAGTTCTCCATCCGCAGGGGATACACGTCATTTTTCTTCGGGGCCATAGGCCGCTCCTTTCTTCTCTCTCGTCACAGCGTCAGCGCGTCATGGGGGCAGGCCCTGACGCACTCCATACATAGGATGCACTCCGTCCCGTTTGCCCGGCTCCGGGCGTTGTCGGTCATGTCCACCTCCATGGGGCAGGCGGCGTGACAGGCCCCGCAGTCCACACAGGCCCCTTCGTCCACCGTGACCCGGGACCGGGACCAGTAGCTCATGGGCTTGAGAAAGACGGTGATGGGACAGAGGTATTTGCAGAAGGCCCGGTTGTCCTTCCAGAGAACAGCCAGCAGGATGCCGGATGTATAATACATGGCGTTCCCCGCCAGAAAGAGCCAGGCCATCACCCGCCCCTTGTCCTCCGCCCCCAGGAGGAACAGGCCCCCCACCAGGGCGGCGGAGAGGACGAAGAGGACGTACCGCAGGGGCCCCTTCCCCCGCCGGGGACCCTGGGGCCGCTTATAGGGCAGCAGGTCCAGGACCATGGCGGTCCAGCAGGCGTAGCCGCACCACCCCCGGCCGAAGAGGAGGGGGCCGAAGATCTTGGCCACGGCGTAATGGATGACTGCCGCCTGGAAGACCCCGGAGAAGAGGTAGAACCAGAAGCCCTCGATCTGCATATTCTCCCCGCCGATGAGCCCCAGGCCCACCAGCATATACAGCCCCACCAGGAGCTGGACCGCCCGCCGGGCCCAGGGGACCCCCTTCCCCAGGAGGAAGAGGCCCAGGGCCACGGCGCAGCCGATGTAGGTGAAGTTAAAGAGGTAAAATACGTTGTCCTGGGTCCGCCACAGGACCACCGCCACGGTCTCGAAGACCGCCAGCATGGCCAGGGCGGAGCCCAGGGGGGAACGCTTTTTGGGGGTCTTCATGGAACGGCCTTCTTTCTGGGTGGTCCGGGCGGGTGGGGATGTGCTGACCTCACCGTCTGTACTCCTACTCTTGCGCACCGGTGCAGGGTTGCCACCCTACCGGGGGTCGCCTGCCCGGCGGGGTCGAACAGTCCGGGGGACTGTTCGATCAAATCCAAAGCGAAGCTACCTTGATTCTTTCCGGCTTTTCTGGAAAAGCCGGGGGAAAAGCACCAGGGCCTGCGGCAAAAATACAAGGTGGCTTCGCCTGGATCTTATCGAGGTGTCCCCCGGACACTTCGACCCTGGACCCCAGGGGACTCGTTGTGACTCCGCCGGTCGTCGCTCGACACACGCCATGTGGTGGCTTGCTGTTGCCGCCTGCAACTGTTTTTGTGTTTGGTTGTTGAGATTTGGATTATGTGGGGGTGGTTGTAGTGTGTTCGGAGCCGCACAGCCTCTTGCCTCCCCTTGTCAAGGGTCGAACAGTCCGGGGGACTGTTCGATGCAATCCAGGCGCAGCCACCATAAACCATGGGGGACCGCCGAAGGCG